>NZ_CEXBMR010000007.1:32167-45747 GCF_982614295.1 Synechococcus sp. | reverse complement strand
GCAGCTTCGGTAAGCCGTTGCAAAGCCTGCTTATCTTGGCGTAGATCGATGCCTTCATTTGCCTTAAAGCTATCGGCGAGATAATCAACGATCACCTTGTCGAAATCATCACCGCCAAGGTGGGTATCGCCGGAAGTGGAGAGCACCTCAAATACCCCATCTCCCACCTCAAGCACAGAAACATCAAAGGTGCCGCCGCCAAGATCAAACACCAAGATGCGTTCGTTGCTCTTTTTATCCAAGCCGTAGGCAAGTGCAGCTGCCGTTGGCTCATTGATGATCCGCAACACCTCTAAACCAGCAATTTTGCCGGCATCTTTTGTGGCTTGGCGCTGGGAATCATTGAAATAAGCGGGAACAGTAATTACTGCTTGGGTAACCGGTTCACCGAGATACTTGCCAGCATCTTCCGCCAGCTTGCGCAACACTTGAGCTGCGATTTCTTCAGGGGCAAATAACTTGCTTAATACTGGGCACTTAACTTTTACATTGGCGCCACTTTTTTCTACGCCATAACTCACTTCACTAGCTTCTTCATTTATCTCATCAACGCGGCGACCGATAAAACGTTTCACCGAATAAAAAGTATTTTCCGGATTCATCACCGCCTGGCGTTTAGCGATTTGGCCCACTAATTGATCTTGGTTCTTGGTGTAAGCCACCACGGAAGGAGTGGTGCGAAACCCCTCTGCATTAGCGATAACGGTGGGTTTTCCACCTTCCATCACCGAAACACAGCTATTGGTTGTGCCGAGATCGATGCCAACAACTTTTCCCATAGAAACTCCTTGCAAAACGTTTCAAACTTGTTGCATCCTCGGCAAAAGGGGTCCATCCCGACGAGGTGTGGTTCCCGAACCATGGCTAGAACAAACCATTACCCAAGCAAAACCATTAACCACCCAAGCCCAATCGATGGCCGCACCGCATTACTAGCGGTTATTGGTAATCCGATCAGCCATTCTCTATCGCCTGTAATGCACAACGCTGCGTTAGCGCAACTGGGCTTGAACTGGCGTTATTTAGCCTTAAAAGTTGCAGCAAAAGATCTCTCAGCAGCGGTGCAAGGATTAGCTGCAATTGGTTGCCGTGGCGTAAGCGTCACGATTCCCCATAAAGAAACAATTGCAAATCTTGTTAGCAGCATCGACCCCATTGCCAAACAGTTGGGGGCCGTTAATTGCCTAGTGCCTGATGGCAAAGGGGGTTGGCATGGCACAAACACCGATTGGAGCGGTTTTCTTGCTCCGCTGCAAGCTCGTTTTCCCCCTGGCGCCACAGCACTGGTGCTAGGTACTGGCGGGGTGGTGCGGGCAGTGCTGCGCAGCTGCCTTGAGCTGGGTTTTAAACGGGTGCTTTTGCGGGGCAGAAGTATGGAAAAACTGGAACACCTAAAAAATGAGGTGGGCCACTGGGCACCAGCCCTTGAATTGTTGCCTTGGGAAACCCCATTGCAGCAATGGCTGCCCCAGGTGGATTTAGTGGTGAATGGCACCCCCCTAGGCATGGGGGAATGGCAGCAGCAAAGCCCCTTAAGCCTGGAGCAACTTGCCCTGCTGCCAGGCAACGCCTTGATCTACGACGTTGTTTACACCCCTCGGCCCACCCGCTTATTGAAAGACGCTGCCAGCTTGGGCCTGGCCTGCCAAGACGGGCTGGAGATGTTGCTGCAACAGGGTGCTGCTGCCCTAAAACTTTGGACTGGGCTGCCCCAAATGCCCCTCAAGCAAATGGGTAACGCCGTTGAACAAGCCCTAAAGCAGCAGAAACCCTAACTTGGTTGTATGAATCAAATACCCCCTTGGCAGCGGTTGCTGGCCGTGCTCTTTTACCTATTGCCCTGGAGCGATGCCTTGCCCTTTGGCAGCGCACTTATTTCAGTGTTCCCTTGGCTGATCTGGCTGCAGCGGCCGGCTCTACCTCTTTTATTACTGGATCAAAGCGTGCCTTTTGGCGGCTTTGTTTTGTTTTTAGTGCTGTTTTTAGCGGTGGTGCGAAACCCAAAAGTTCCCAATTACCTGCGCTTCAATGCCCTGCAGGCAATCCTGATAGATATTTTATTGCAGTTGTTAGCGCTCGGCTTTGGGGTGCTGCTTTCACCCCTTGGCGACAGCATTGTGCTGCGCACCTTGAACAACACAATTTTTATCGGTTGCTTAGCAGTGCTTCTTTATGCCCTGCTGCAATGCTCTAGGGGTAAAGAGGCGGATCTACCAACCATCTCAGAAGCGGTGCGGATGCAGTTGTAAGCTGATAAATCTGGCGAATAGCTGGAAATAGCCTCCGAACTACAGGTTCGGGTTCACCCCACAGGCACCATGAGCGAACGGCCCAATTACGAAACGATGTATATCCTCCGCCCAGATATTGCGGAAGATGAGGTTGAAACCCACACCAACAAATATCGCGATCTCATTACCGAAAACGGTGGCACGATCATCGATAACCAGCAGCGCGGCAAGCGTCGCTTGGCTTACAACATCGGTAAAAACCGCGAGGGCGTTTACGTTCAACTGAACTACAGCGGTGATGGCAAGCAGGTGGGACCCCTTGAGCGGGCAATGCGCCTCAGTGAAGACGTGATCAGGTATCTCACCGTTAAATACATCGGCCAACACAGCTCCTTAGGCCGCAGCACCACCCCCGTAGCGCCTATGGAAACCAGCGCCCCACGCCAAGATCGTGATCTGATGGCTGCTGCTGCACCCGGTGCGAGCGACAACGATTAAGCAGTGTCAAGGCTTGCTAGGTGCTGTTTGCACCGATAGGGTCGCGCAGAACAACGAGGCTGCATGCAGGCAAAGTGGCCAGTGGAACAAGACCCGCTGCCACGCTGGCTTGAGGAGTTGGAACCCCATGCCAGTGATGTGCGTAGAGATTTAGAGCGTGAACAAACCAACGCTCAATTGCAGGAATTGGAAGCACTGCTGGAGGAGCTTCCCGGCATTTTTGAACGGAAATTTGAACAGCGGCTTCAACCGGTTTTAGATCAACAACAACTCTTGATCGCTGAAAATGAAAGATTGCGCGGGCAAGTTGAACGCTTGATGCCCCAACCCGGGGAGGTGCGGCTGCGTTTCCCTGAACGGCGTCCGCCAATACCCCAAAGGGCTTTACCGCTACCTCCTCTGCTGCGGGTTATCCGCGGGGGCCGTTACGACGTTGGGCTGCTGCCCACAGCCGAATGGGAAGACCCCACACATAAATAAAACCTTCGGCAGCGCGGTGATCAAATTGATCCTCGCCGCCGTAGGTAGCCATATCTGGCACATACAAGCTGTTGTTGCTGCTGCTTCTACCCACAACTATTGCGTTGCCGCGATGTAGTTTCAGGCGCACCTTGCCATTCACGGTGCGCTGGCTGCAGTTGATGAAGGCATCAATCGCTTCTTTTAATGGGCCATACCAAAGCCCCTGATACACCAAATCAGCCCACTGGCTTTCCAATTGCCGTTTTGTGCGCAATACATCGGCAGCCAAGGTGAGGCTCTCTAATTCTTGATGGGCGCGAATCAAAAGCAGCAGCCCCGGGGTTTCATAAATTTCTCTGCTTTTAATCCCCACCACTCGGTTTTCAACCATGTCTAGGCGGCCAAAACCATGGTTGCCTGCAAGGGCATTGGCCTTGCGAATCACACTTACTGGATCCAATGCAATGCCATTTATCGCAACAGGATTGCCTTGCTCAAAAGTTATTTCCACAATTTCAGGATTTACCGGGGCAGCTTCTATCGAACTGGTCATGGCAAAAACCTCCTCTGGTGGTTCCACATCTGGATCTTCCAGGGGGCCAGCTTCAATCGAGCGACCCAACAGATTTAGGTCGATGGAATAGGGAGATTTTTTGCTTACCGGAGCTGGAATACCGCAGCGTTCGCCGTAGGCAATGGTTTCTTCACGGCTCATTCCCCATTCCCGCGCCGGAGTTAGCACCTTTAGCTCTGGCGCTAACGCACCGATTGCCACATCAAAACGCACCTGATCGTTACCTTTTCCGGTGCAGCCATGGGCTACGGCATCAGCCCCCAATTCCCGCGCAATTTCCACCAGCCTCCTTGCAATTAAGGGGCGAGCCAAAGCCGTTGAGAGGGGATAGCGGCCCTCATAAAGGCCATTAGCCCTGATGGCGGGGAAAGCAAATTCACTAATAAATGGCTCGATCAGATCATCAACAATCGATTTAGAAGCGCCGGAATCCAGCGCTTTTTGGCGAATTGGCTCCAGTTCATCCCCCTGGCCAAGATCAGCCGCAAAGGTGATCACCTCTGCAACGCCCCATTCATTTTTTAAGTAAGGAATACAAACGCTGGTATCAACCCCACCTGAATAGGCAAGTACCACCTTGTTTGCCCGTGCCATATGCAGTAGTTCGATTGTGTCTTAGAGATTCTCGGATGTGGCCTGCCAGCGGGCAGCAATCCACAACCCCATTGCGATGGGTAACACCAGCAAAAGCGCCCAAATAAAAAGTAGGTTCTGGGGCAATTGCAACCTTGTGCTGCCGGCGTAAACCAGCAACCCAGATCCCAACAGGGCTCCACCCCAGGCAATCAACAGTTGGATCAGTTTTGATGGCATGGGCTAAGGTTAAAACTTCATAGAACAGAGCGTTTGGATAACACAGCGTTGACCAAGCTAGATAGCTTCAACCCCTCTCTCACCCGCTACGACCGCAGCGCTCCAGCGCCGGTATTGCCTCTGCGAGATGAACCCGATCTACTTAGTTGGCTTGAAAGTAGCGGCCGCTTGGTGGCAGAAGAAGAAACAGCCAGTGCTGATCTAGCAACAGTGGAAGAAGAAGAGCTCTCCGCCTTGATGGGTGAGAAAGAGGATTACTCCCAACCAGAAGAAAGCCAAGAAGAGAATTGGGAAGACTGAGCTCAAGGTGATTGATTCCAGCTACAGCCGTAAGCCCGCCCAAAATTTCCCTGGCTCTGGCAGGTTGTGGGCTTGGGGTTTGATCGCACTGCTGCTGCTATCTGCTGCTGGCCTTGATCTTTACCTAGGCGCATTTCAACTCAGCAGCCCCTTATTGCTGGCCTTTGCGCTTAGTTGGTTGGTGTGTTTTTGGGGAATTCCAAAGCTAAAAGCTTTAAAAATGGAGCAAGTGATCCGCCAAGAGGGTCCCCAATCGCACCACAGCAAATCCGGCACACCCACCATGGGTGGTTTATTGCTAGTGCCCTGCGGAGTGTTGGTGGGGGGCTTGGTAAGCCCTGGAGATCAACGCCTAATGCCCGTGGCGCTTGTAACGCTTGCCTTTTTAGTAATTGGCGGAATAGATGATTGGCGCAGCCTCACAAAACAAACAAATAAAGGCCTAAGCCCCAAAGGCAAGTTGTTGTTGCAGGCCCTAGCCGCTGGCTTATTTTTGCTTTGGGCCGCTCTGCATGAAGCGATCCCATCCAGCATCGCCTTACCTTTTGGTTGGTGGCTACCACTTGGGTTATTGATTTGGCCCCTGGCCTTATTTGTATTTCTAGCTGAAAGTAATGCCACAAATCTCACAGATGGCCTCGATGGTTTAGCCGCTGGCGTTGGGGCAATTGTATTTATGGGTTTAGGGCTGCAGCTGATGCTGCGGGGTAATAGCGGTGATCCAGCCCTTGCAGGTTTTTGCGCTGCATTAGCAGGGGCCTGGCTCGGCTTTTTATTACACAACCGCAATCCTGCCCAAGTATTTATGGGAGATACGGGTTCATTAGCGATGGGGGCAGCCCTTAGTGCTATCGCGCTGCTTTCAAACAGCCTTTGGCCTTTGTTATTAATGGGTGGGGTGTTGCTTGCGGAATCGCTATCTGTGATTTTGCAGGTGTGGGTATTTAAGGCAACAAAAGGCAGTGATGGCCAAGGGCATCGCTTATTTCGCATGGCTCCATTACATCATCATTTTGAAGAAGGGGGCTGGCCTGAACTGCAGGTGGTAGTTAGTTTTTGGGGTGTTAGTTTAATATTAGTGCTGTTTGGTTTAGTGCTGAGGCCATAAAACAAATGCCCTATTTCACCTGGAAGGAAAAAGGATTAACCCAAGATTGCAGTAGTTTAGCGGCAATGGCAGCCCGCTTTGAAGAAGCAGCAAAGTTGATGCGCCGTATGGCTGAAGCAGGTTTTGAAGTGGTACAAATTAATGGTAAGCAACAAATAGCCCACCAAGATCCGGCCTTATTTCAAGCTTATGGCTTTATTAGTGAAGAAGCGGCTGAAAAACAATTAGATTTAATACTTGAAACTAATTAACCTTTTCTAAAACCAAGTATCCAAATTATAATAAAAACCAACCCTGATAAGCCAAGGTAAAGCAGTGCACTATTTTGTAAATTAACCATATCAAGGCCAAATGGCAGAGCGCCTGGATCACCAGCAGTGGCGTAGGCAATCAAACTTGTAAATCCCATTTCTAACTTCATTTCTAAGTACCGCCGCCAAGCCTTAATTGCAAACTGGCCGGATCTGTTATGCCAGTGCTTGCATCAAACGGTTTTGCAATTAGCCATTGGAGCAGCAAGGCCCGCAACGGACCGCCATTTGAATCAGCCCCCGCTGGCAAGTTGAAGTGGGTACCTCGCTCGGCTATCACTAGCTGGCTGCCATTTTTTGGATATTGGGAAAATGGAAGCAGTGCTTCTGGTTTTGGCGGCACCACCAGATCATTGCTACCTGAAACCACTAAAACCGGCAGCTTTAAATCTGAAATACCGGCTGCAAAAACCAAAGCCTGCGGTGGACTTACCGCCACCACACGGCTGATGCGGGGATCAGCGAATGAAGCCGCCACTGCCGCTGGCAGAAAACTGCATTGCAATACCCAGCTGAGGTTGCGTTTTGGATGTTCAGGATCTTTGCAAGCATTCCACAGATCGGAAGCAACGCTGCGGGCTCCAGCTAATTGCAAAGCGGTGGTGGCGCCCCAGGAATGACCAATAAAAAGCACATTGCGAGGCATAACACCAGCCGCCCCTGGGATTTTGCCAGTTTCTAAAGCGTCTAAAACTGCTTTCACCTCAGTAGGGCGCCTGAGGAATTCAACAGGTGCTGGAGGCGCTGCATGGCCAGCCAACATTTCAGCTTGCTGATTGCGATCACTCCCGGCATGACGGGGCAAGAAAACAGCTGCCCCATGGGAAGCCAAATGTTGAGCCCAACCCAAGAAGCTGCTGGGGGAATCCCATAATCCATGGGAGATAACAACAGGCGGCAAGCTGGGTTTATCCAGCGGACGCACAACGGTTACCTCTAAAGGTTCAATGAGATTTTCAGTAGCTGGCAGCAGCACAACACTTGTTTGGGTTGCAAACTTACCCGGCGCCAAAAGAGGAGCAGGCGCAGGCGCTGCCTTATTAAAATTTGGAATCAGTTCTGCTGCTGCAAGCTGCTGCCCTTGTAAACGCTTAATAAAAGGCAGAGCACGATCTAATCGCACTGTTACGCTTTCCCCAGGGATTTCCTGCAATACATTTAGCAGAGAAACCTGTTCATATTTAGCCTGGGCGGCCTTGATGCCAGCTAAAACAGGTTCTGTTTTAAGCAAGTTTGGTTGAGAAGCATCCACTTCAAGCAAACGACCAAGTAATACCTCACCTTGGCGTGACATATCGCTATCAAAATCTTCTTGAATAGGCAGAGGGCTGTTTAGTAATTGCAGCAGGGAGTTGGCATAACTACCGTTCGTGGCTCGATTTAATTCAGCGATGTCGCTGTTACCAGCCCACAGGGCATCAGGGCTAGCAAGTTCCTTGAGCTGCACAGTTAGTTTTTGGCGCAGCACCGGCAGCAACACATGCAACTCATCTATCGCCTGCACTGGGCGAGGCAATAGATGAGCAAACATCATTAGGGAAAGAAGGAGCCAGGGCAAGCGGCCAATATTCATTTCACCAAAATAATATCAACTACTATAAACCACGGCAGCTAGAATTATCTATTAATAACAAGCTATGAACGAATTAATTACTAGATTTAATCACACGCTCATTAAGGGGCTGCAATGGCCGAGCATTCATTGGGTAAAGCTTTTGAAAGTTGCTTAATTGCTCAGCTGACATCGAAACCGGATCTTTCAGAATATAAAACTGAACTCCTTCGCTGCAAGGGGGAGTAGTTAAAGACCCAGCGTAGGTAAAATAGTCAAGATTAACTGGTAAAATTCCTGAAAGGGACGGTAAATTTAGTTCTACTTTAGCGCCTTTTGTTCGAGGAAGTTTACTCCAGAAAGAATCTAGATAAGCATTTTTAGCACCTTCCTTAAAGTTCACACCAATAACAGCGAGCTTGCCGGCCGCATTCTGATGCACTAAATGTACGTTCATTTTGAAATGAACGCCATTAATTGCTTCTTCACTGGGTGTATGGAAATGATACTGAAGTAATTTGTAAGCTTGATTGCCAATTTTTAAACCACCAGAGGTATTTACTTGAATTGTGGTTCCTGTATTAACAACTACATCACCAGATGTTGCGGGGTAATCAGGCTTTAAAGGAACCGGAAGAGATTTTTTTTGAACATTAGAAGTTACAATATTAACAGGTGCTTGCTCTGCGCCATCCACGCACTTTTGATAGGCAGGGCTGAGTTGGCCCCATTTTTCTGGTGACACATCGCCTTTATACCCATATTGAGGTTTAGCTATTACAGCTGTAGCCTGCAATACAATAAATGGCAACATCAGTGAAGATAGTTGCAAGCGAAAGGAGGGCATTTGAAAAATGGATCATTAATTATCTAATTTTAGCAAACTAGATCGCTAGCGGCAACGCTGGATGCTGGATCAAAACCTGCTTGAGATAAAGGGCGGTGTGGCTAGTGGGATGCTCCGCCACTTGCTCTGGGGTTCCACACACAACAATTTCACCACCTTTATCACCGCCCTCTGGGCCTAGATCAATAATCCAATCGGCACAGCGAATCACATCTAGGTTGTGCTCAATTACAAGAATTGAATTACCTTTATCTACTAATCTTTGCATCACCTCCATCAATTTATGCACATCATAAAAACTTAAGCCAGTAGTTGGTTCATCAATTAGATAAAGTGTTTTTCCAGTTGCTCTTTTTGATAGTTCGGTTGCTAACTTCACTCTTTGTGCCTCGCCACCAGAAAGGGTTGGTGCCGGTTGGCCAAGCTTCACATAACCAAGCCCCACATCCACCAGGGTGCGTAATCGATCGGCTGCCTGGGGAATCGCAGTAAAAACTTCAGCCGCCTGTTCCACCGTCATCTGTAGAACATCTGCAATCGTGTGGCCCCGGTATTTCACCTGTAGGGTTTCTCGGTTATAACGAGCGCCTTTACATACATCACATTGCACATATACATCTGGCAAGAAGTTCATTTCAATAACATTTACCCCTTGACCGCTGCAGGATTCACAACGCCCACCTTTAACGTTGAAACTAAACTGACCCACTTGATAACCACGCGCCTTGGCTTCTACCGTTGCTGCAAATACCTGGCGAATTGGATCAAATGCACCTGTATAAGTAGCAGGATTAGACCTCGGCGTACGGCCAATCGGAGATTGATCAATAATAATTACTTTATCAATGGCGCTAATGCCACGCATTTCAGCCAAGCCACTAGGAAATGGCACTTTCATGCCGAGTTGATGTTCAAGGGCTGGATGAAGTAATTCATTCACTAATGTGCTTTTACCACTACCGCTTACCCCAGTTACTGCCACCAAGCGGCCAAGGGGAATTTCCACGTCTAAATGATTTAAATTATTTCGATGGCAATCGTGTAAAGTTATACGGCGCGTATTACTAGTACGCCGCTCAAATGGGGTGGGAATTGAAAGCTTGCCGCTTAGATATGCACCGGTAATCGAATCTTCTGCCGCCATTAAATCATCCATGCCACCTTCTGCAACTATTCGCCCGCCATGCACACCAGCCCCGGGGCCAATATCAACTATGTAATCCGCAGCCCGCATCGTATCTTCATCGTGCTCCACAACAATTAAGGTATTACCCAAATCCCGCAACTTAATCAAAGTAGCTAGCAAACGATCATTATCTCTTTGATGCAAACCAATACTTGGTTCATCGAGCACATACAAAACGCCAGTGAGACCAGCTCCGATCTGGGTAGCCAAACGAATACGTTGCGCCTCCCCCCCCGATAGGGTCATGGCGGGGCGATCAAGGCTTAAATAATCCAAGCCCACATCAATTAGGAAGCGCAATCTCATGCGAATTTCCCTTAATACCAGATCAGCAATTTGTATTTGTCTGCTGCTCATTAATGCTTCACCAGTACTATCTATGCCCATCAAGGCCTCGATACGCCTCAGACACTCACCAACGCTCACAGCTGTTAGATCAGTAATACCAAAGGGGCCAATTCGCACTGCGAGGGCTTCTGCTCGAAGTCTTTTACCAGCGCAGCTGACGCATGGAACTAAATCTTGAAATTTTTCTAACTTTTGACGCGCCGATTCTCCGCCCGCATCGGTTAATTGCCGATCTAAAATTGTTAACACCCCTTCAAATCTACGTTCGTATCCTTTATTTTTACTATATCTACTATCAGCTTCTATCATTATAGGTTCTACGGTTCCAAATAACAAAGCTTCCTGTTGGGTGCGGCTTAGATCTTTCCAAGCAGTTTTCAATTCAAACTTATAAGCCAACCCCACACTATAAAGCAAAGAAAAATAATAACTACTATCTTTTTCACTCCAAGGTGCAATAGCTGAATACACAGGTTGGCTTGGATCAGGCACCACCCTTTGTTCAGTAAATTTACGTAGAAAGCCGATACCATGGCAATCGGGACAGGCGCCATAGGGGCTATTAAAAGAAAACAGCCGTGGTGATAACTCTTCCATCACCGCCCCATGCACCGGGCAGGCATAGTTTTCCGAATAAAGTCTTTCTCGCTCCACCCCATCAGCTAAAGCTTCACCCTTTTTAGGAACCACTTCCACCAAGGCCAGTCCGTCGCCCCGTTTCAAAGCGGTACGCAAAGAATCGGTTAAACGTTCTTGCACCCCTTCACGGGCTACTAAACGATCTACCACCACCTCAATGTTATGGGAGTGGTTTTTATCTAATTCAATATTATCTGAAAGTTCCCTCACCTCACCATTAATACGCACTCGGGCAAAACCCTCTGCAACTAAACCGCTTAATAATTTGTTGTGGGTACCTTTTTTACCCCGCACAACAGGAGCTAATATTTGATATCTGCAATCATCAGGTAGCAGCAATATCTGATCGACCATTTCATCGATCGACTGCGGCTGGATTGAAAGATCGCACTGGGGGCAATGGGGTTCACCGGCCCTACCAAATAACAAGCGCAGATAGTCTTGAATTTCCGTAACCGTGCCAACGGTGGAACGGGGGTTGTGGCTGGTGGATTTTTGATCGATCGAAATCGCAGGTGATAAACCTTCAATCGCATCAACATCAGGCTTATCTACCTGCCCCAAAAATTGCCGGGCATAGGTGGAAAGGCTTTCCACATAGCGTCTTTGCCCTTCAGCAAAAATAGTATCGAAGGCAAGAGAGCTTTTACCGCTACCGCTCACGCCGGTAAAAACCACCAAGCGGTTGCGAGGCAGGGTGAGATCTACGTTTTTGAGGTTGTGCTGGCGGGCGCCCCGCACCCGGATTACCTCGCCTGAAATGGCCTTGGCGCGAGCCATCGGAGAGGTTCAACAATTCGCGATTCTAGGCAAGTGCGCCCCGTTCAAGCGAGCCTTTGCTGCAAAAGGCTCGCTGCAAAGCGTCTGGCCTCACCACTATCACCACCAGCTAATTCAGCTAACTCCTTTTCACGATCCTGGGGGTTCAGCAATGGCCGCACCAGGGTGCGGGTTACACCGTTTTGCACTTCTTTTTGCACCAGCAGATGCTGATCTGCTGCTGCTGCCACCACCGCTTGATGGGTAACACAAAAAACCTGTCGGTGTTTGGCTAGACGCCGCAACAGATCCGCCATAGCCACACTTACCTTGCCACTCACGCCACTATCGATCTCATCAAATACCAGCGTTACCCCAGTATCAGCTTCGGCTAAACAGGTTTTTAAGGCCAGTAAAAATCGACTCATCTCCCCCCCGGATGCCACCTCTTGCAAAGGTGCCAAAGGTTCGCCTGGATTAGCGGAAAATTGAAACTGCACTGTTTCAGCGCCTTCTTCTCCGGGCGAACATGGATCAAGCGCAATTGCAAAGCGCACCGCCGGCAAAGCCATGGGTCGCAACGCCTGCATCAACTGCTCTTCAAGGCTGCGAGCTGCTCTTTGGCGTTCAGCGCTAAGGGCTGCGCAGGCCTGATCTCGTTTTAAGCGGCCTGTTAATTCCGCCTGTTCCAGCGCTGCCAATCGAGCTTGCATTCCAGCTTCAAGCAATTGCAGGCGCAATTGGTCGCGCCGCTGGATAAGCCCGCTGAGCTCCAAGCCATGGCGTCGCTCCAAACCTTTTAGTAATGCAATCCGATCCTGCAGAGTCGCCAGATGTTCTGGATCTGCTTCCAGCCCGCTTGCATAAGCATCAAGGTCTTTTGCCAACTCCTGAAAATTGCTGTGGGCCTCTAGCCAGCGCTGCTGAAACACCAGCAAGCTGGCATCAAGGCCAAGCATCACCTGTAATTCCTGATCACAGGCCGCCAAATGTTCCAACACCGCTGGCGCCGCATCGGCCCCCTCCTGCAGCCGGCCCTGTAATTCAGAGCAACCTTGCTGCAGCCTCACCCCATGGCAAAGGCGGTCCTGCTCCTGCTCCAACCGCTGCCGCTCATGGGGATCCTCCAGTTGTGCTGCCTCCAGTTCATACAACAACTGCTCTTGCCGCTGCCGCTCTTGTTCGCTCTGATTTAGCGCCTGTTGCGCCTGTTCCAGTGCTTGTAGGGCCTGCTTCCAACCCTTTTGGGCTTGGCGCACCGGGCTTAGGCAATTTTGTAGGGCACTTCCTCCACAGCGATCAAGCCAGCGGCGTTGCTCCCCGGGGCGGCCTAGGTGTTGGGTGATCCCCTGGCCGGTGAGATCAAGGAGGAGCGGCCGCAATTCAGCCAACAGCGTTTTGTTTAAAACCACCCCGTTTAGGCGGCTGCGGCTGATTAATTTGTCGTCTTGGCGTCGTAATTCACGGCTGAGCAGTAGTTCATCTTCAGCCTCAAGATTTAACTGTTGGTGAGCGCACCACTGGCGCAGAGCAGGGCTAAAAGAAAAGGCCGCTTCGATTTCGCCGCGATTGGCACCGGTTCTTAAAAGGCGCGCTGGTTGGCCGCCGCCAGTTACTGCATCGAGCGCATCAAGCAGGATTGATTTCCCCGCGCCAGTTTCACCTGTTAACACTGTGAAACCAGCAGAGAAGCTAAGTTCCAATGCTTCGATCAAGGCAATATTTTCGAGGCGCAGAGTTGTGAGCACCCCAGCCTCCGATAAACAGCTAAAAGTTATGCAAACCGTAGCTAAGGCGAGGCCGTTTCATAAGGGGTTAAAGCACAGCTGAACCAATCGCCTATCAGAATCAACTGAAAAGCAGCAAAAAGCAGTGGAAACGCTCAAATCAAGGGAACTGAGCGATTTTCTTGAGGTTGCTGGGCTCAACAGCTACGACCCTGCAACGATCAC
>NZ_CEXBMR010000007.1:26528-32067 GCF_982614295.1 Synechococcus sp. | reverse complement strand
GTTCCACCGGTGTTACTTGAGGAATTATCGAGGCTTCAGGATCAATTACCAGCATTTTCTAGCGATCTTGCTAGAGCCTGTATCGCTGAAGATCTTGGCGCTCCGGTTGATGAGTTATTTGGAAGCCTTGAACCGGAGCCAATTTCAGCTGCATCTTTAGGTCAGGTTTATCGAGGCACCCTTAAAGACGGTAGGGCGGTGGCTGTGAAGGTACAAAGACCGGGGCTGAGAGAACAAATCACCCTTGATTTGTATATTGTTCGCAATATTGCCGCTTGGCTTAAATCTAATATTGGTTTAATACGTAGTGATTTAGTTGCCTTAATAGACGAATTAGGCAAGCGGGTTTTTGAAGAAATGGATTATTACAACGAAGCTAGTAATGCTGAGAATTTTGCTAAATTACATGCCCACAATGCCCGTATTGCGGTTCCTGCCATCTATCGCGAACTCACCAGCAGGCGGGTGCTCACCATGGAGTGGATGGAGGGAATCAAATTAACCCGTTTAGATGCGGTTCAAGCGATGGGTGTAGACCCTGAAGAGTTAGTGGAAATTGGTGTTAATTGCAGCTTGCAGCAACTCCTGGAGCATGGTTTTTTTCATGCTGATCCCCATCCTGGCAACCTCTTAGCTCTGCCGGATGGCCGTTTGGCTTATCTTGATTTTGGCATGATGAGCGAGGTAACTCGAGAATCGCGAACTGGTTTAATTAGAGCTGTGGTGCATTTAGTAAATAAGAATTTCGATGCCCTCTCAAAAGATTTTGTTAGCCTTGGTTTCCTAGCGCAAGAAGTAAATCTAGCTCCGATTGTTCCCGCCTTTGAGCAGGTGTTTAGCCAAGCGCTTGAAAAAGGTGTAAGCCGCATGGATTTCAAAGCAGTTACCGATGATTTATCAGGAGTTATGTATAAATTTCCTTTCCAAGTACCCCCATACTATGCATTGATAATCCGTTCGCTTATCACCTTGGAAGGTATTGCTTTAACAGTTGATAGAGACTTTAAAATCCTCGGTGCTGCCTACCCATATTTTGCCCGCAGATTATTAGAAGATTCCGATCCTGATTTAAGAAAATCACTTAAAGAAATGTTATTTGAAGGAGAAGTATTTAAGTGGTCTCGGTTGGAAAACTTAATACTTAGTGCTGCTAAACAACAACAATTAGATCTTAATAGTTTAATTGACCAAACCCTGGATTTTCTATTTTCTCCAAAAGCCGGTGTGTTGCGTATGCAGTTGGTTAACGCCGCAGCCGATCAACTCGATGCAGCAGGATGGCAGTTGTTTCAAAGGATTGGAAGGCGCCTTCCTAAACAGCTGCGCCCCCCTGGATTACAGAATTCAGCTGCAGTAGTTAACAGTAATCACTTGCTAAGTATCGAGCCAATTCGTGAATTGCTGACCATTCTCAATAAACTTCCTGGGTTTGAAGCGCAGCTGCTCACAAAACGCTTACCACGGCTTCTTAATGAACCGGATCTCAGGGAGATGGGTTTTGAGCTTGCAAAAGGTTTAGCCGAACGCAGTGTGGTGCGTTTGGTGAGGGATGTGCTTACAGACCCCAAGCTGAAACTTCAACTAAACGCAGCAGCCTAGATTTAAAACGAAACAATTTTTCCCAGTTGCCGTGCTTCATATCCCACCGGTGCTGGCCACTGAAAACATAGTTTTCGTGAGCGGTGCATTTCGACGCACGATTTATGTATCCGATCTGGAATCTTTTGCAAAAACAGGGGTTCCCGTTGGTTTGCTGGCTGATCTGCTGAAATTTTCGAAGCAGAATCCAAAATCCGTTCAGGGAATGATTAAAACTGAACTACCTGTTCCGGTTGTTCTTACTAGCCGTTTGCTTTACACCCGCATCGGTGAAGCGATTTTGGCGAGGGCTACTGCAGTGATGCATCCCCTGCGAGCTCCGCAGTTTGGTATCCAAGCTTTGCGTTCTGCTTTGGTGCTAGGCGTTGCTGAAAACAATGGCAAGCTCAGCCCCCTGGGTTTTCTTAGGGCCTATCCAGCCGAAGAAATGGCAGTAGATATTCCCCAGCTATTAGGGATATTGAAAAAAGCTTCTTCCATAAGCGAACTGGTGCGTTTTTTCTCGGAAGCTCCCTTAGACGGCTTGAAGTAACCGCCCAGCTAAAATGTTCTTTTAAGCCATTCCGTGCCTTTTCCTAGTTCCGTTCGCGGCCTATTTCAAAGGCCCACCACACAGAACTGGCAGGGGCTTATCCATGCCTACAACCGTTGGCTACCCGTTAGCGATCGCACCCCTGTAATCAGCCTTTGCGAAGGCTCTACCCCTTTAGTAGCTGCACCTGCTTTATCAGCAAGGCTTGGTAGGGGGATTCAGGTGCATTTAAAGGTGGATGGTCTTAACCCCACCGGTAGTTTTAAAGACCGTGGCATGACGATGGCGGTAAGCAAAGCAAAGGAAGCTGGCGCTACAGCTGTGATTTGTGCCAGCACGGGCAACACCTCTGCTGCTGCTGCTGCCTATGCCCGCCGCGGCGGTATGAGGGCCTTTGTGTTGATCCCCGATGGGTATGTAGCCCAAGGGAAATTAGCCCAAGCTTTGCTTTACGGAGCTGAGGTGCTGGCGGTGCGCGGAAATTTTGATCGCGCCCTCACCATCGTTAGAGAGGTGGCCGATAAATACCCAGTAACACTGGTTAATTCTTTAAATCCCTATCGCTTGCAGGGGCAAAAAACAGCTGCATTTGAGGTGGTTGATGTGTTGGGGGATGCCCCCGATTGGCTTTGTATCCCCATGGGTAATGCCGGCAACATCAGCGCTTACTGGATGGGATTTAAAGAATATAAAAACGCTGGTAGATGCCGCACCTTGCCGCGAATGATGGGCTTTCAAGCAGCCGGATCAGCTCCATTAGTGCATGGCACCACTGTTGAACAACCAGACACGATTGCCACTGCAATCCGGATCGGAAACCCAGCTAACCGCGAAAAAGCACTGAAGGTGAGGGAAGAAAGTAATGGTGGTTTTTCAGCTGTGAGCGATCAAGAAATTCTCAGCGCTTATCGCTTCCTTGGCCGCGAAGAAGGCGTGTTTTGCGAACCAGCCAGTGCAGCTTCTGTGGCTGGGTTACTGCAAAGGGCAGAAGAGGTTCCTTCTGGGGCTCGGGTGGTGTGTGTACTCACCGGTAATGGCCTCAAAGATCCAACTACAGCAATTGATCACAGTGAAGCCACATTCCATGGCGACCTAGATCCCAACACTGAAACGGTGGCGAAAGTTCTGGGTTTTTAATTAACCGGGACGCAAACTGTCTGGGGAAGAAGCTCAAATTAACTGGGGAAAACCTGGGGCTATTGAGCGCGAATTTTTTTGGGCGATTTACACAAGCATTGGAAAAAGTGGAAAACCTCTTTATTTCCCCATTCAGCCAATTAAGTTCCACAGCTAATTATTTGATAAAACCCTTTATTTTCAATGCTTTTAAAGCTTTTCCAGGCTTTCCCCAGCCCCTACTACTACTGGTTATTTCTTTTCTTTTAATTTATTAAACCTTTTGATAGAGGAGGGAAATTACGCGTTGCGATTTGGCAATTGGTGTGGAAGCTTGGTAGCAATTCAATCGGTCCCCAAGGGATGAAGTTGGTTTGTAGCCAAACAGAGCTCAACAGCAGCCTGCAATTGGTAAGCCGCGCAATTGCTGGTAGACCCACCCATCCGGTGCTTGCAAATGTGTTGGTTACAGCCGATGCAGCTGCAGGGCGGATCAGCCTCACCGGATTTGATTTAAGCCTTGGGATCCAAACCAGCTTTGCAGCGGTGGTAGAAGGCAGTGGCGCCATCACCCTGCCCGCAAAGTTGCTCGCCGATATCGTTAGCCGCTTGCCGCCTGATGGCCCCATCACCCTCTCCTGCCCTGAAGGGGAAGAACAGGTGGAACTCACTGCCCTTTCTGGCAGTTATCAGATGCGCGGTATGACCGCTGAAGATTTTCCTGAATTACCACTTGCCCAAAATGGCAGGCCGATTTTGTTGAGTGGTTCAGCTTTAGTAGAGGGTTTGCGGAGCACTCTTTTTGCAAGCAGCAGCGATGAAGCAAAGCAGATCCTCACCGGCATTCACCTCAAGGTGGAGGAAGGCGGCTTGGAATTTGCTGCCACAGATGGCCATCGTTTAGCGGTTAGGCGTAATCAAGCCGGAGGGGAACAGGGAGCCGAACCCTTTGCTGTAACTGTGCCAGCCCGTTCCCTACGGGAACTGGAACGTTTGCTATCAGCTCGCCCAAGTGAAGAATCGATCAGCTTGTTCTGTGATCGCGGCCAGGTGGTGTTTTTATGGGCTGATCAAGTGCTCACCAGCCGCACTCTCGATGGCACTTATCCCAATTACGGCCAATTAATACCCGATAGTTTTGTTCGCAGTCTGAGCATTGAACGTAAACCCCTGCTTGCTGCCCTTGAAAGGGTTGCAGTGCTTGCTGATCAACACAACAACGTAGTTAAATTCAGCGCAAATCCCAGCACTTCTCAGTTGCTACTCAGCGCTGATGCCCAAGATGTGGGTAGTGGTTCGGAAGCATTAACGATCAGAATGGAAGGCGAAGCGATCGAACTTGCATTCAACGTGCGCTACGTATTAGAAGGTTTGAAATCAATGGCGGCGCAAGAGGTGTGTTTAAGGCTCAATACCTCCACTAGCCCTGCGATTTTGCACGGCGAGGCAGAGGAAGATTCTTTTACTTACCTGGTGATGCCAGTGCAGATCCGCAGTTGAAGTGGCAGCACTAGCAAATTTGGCGATATCTGGTTTGTTACGAGCTCGGGTACGCACTGAAGACGGCCTCGATCTGGGGCTTGGCCACATGGCATGGATGCATCCCCCCTGCCATCGACTTTTGGGTTGGAGCACAAGACCTTCTGCTTTTGGGCCAGCCCGCAATGTTTGGCGTTTGAACCAGTTGGTAGCAATGGCAGAAGGGGAGGTAATCGTGCGCGGTGAAGCAGCTAGCAGCGATCAAGAAACCCTCGTTTTATTGCCAACCCTTTTGGATGCTGAATTATTTGGAGCTGCTGAAGTATGCCTTGGCCGTTTGGTAGATGCAGTAGTTGAAGTGCGTAGCGGCCGTATTTTGCATTATTTAGTGGCCCGCAGTGATCCGCGCTTACCAGGCACTAGCCGCTGGCGTTTGGATCCCGATCGTTTACTTGATCAACAACCCGGGCAAGTGATCACCTCGCTGCGGGAGTTAGACGATCTACCCCTTGAAAAAGCCAGCATTCGCCAGCAGATGTTGCGGCGCACAAAGCAATGGCGCGATCAAGTGCCGGATTCTTTTGACGGCTTTGAAGATCGATTGCGTTCTTGGGGTGATCGCTTTCGTGATGAAGCCGAGGATCAAGCGCCAACAGCGCGCCGTTTCCCTAAACCTGAATCAGATGAAGATCCATGGATTTGATCTAATTTTGATCTAATTCAGTGCTCTGGTTCACAGCTCTGATTCACACTGTGATGACATGTGGAGCGGTAACCCCTGGTGTCTAATTCAGCTTTTGAGCACTCTGAATT
>NZ_CEXBMR010000007.1:25355-26428 GCF_982614295.1 Synechococcus sp. | reverse complement strand
GATTTGGGTGATGGTTTTCGCCTGGCTTTCAAAATCGAAAGCCACAACCATCCATCTGCAGTGGAGCCATTTCAAGGTGCTGCTACTGGGGTGGGCGGCATTTTGCGCGATATTTTCACCATGGGGGCAAGGCCACTAGCTCTGCTTAATGCCCTGCGCTTTGGTCCGCTTGAGGATCCCCGTAATGCCGGCTTAATGGAGGGGGTGGTGGCAGGTATTGCTCACTACGGCAATTGCGTTGGTGTTCCAACCGTGGGTGGTGAAGTTTGTTTTGATTCCAGTTATTCGGGTAATCCATTGGTAAATGCCATGGCCCTTGGCTTGATGGAAACCACAGAAATTGTGCGTTCCGGTGCCAGTGGTGTTGGTAATCCGGTGATTTATGTGGGCAGCACCACAGGCCGTGATGGCATGGGTGGAGCCAGTTTTGCTAGCGCTGAACTTAGTGAAGCTTCCCTT
The DNA here is from genome assembly GCF_982614295.1 of Synechococcus sp. NCBI lineage: Bacteria > Bacillati > Cyanobacteriota > Cyanophyceae > Synechococcales > Synechococcaceae > Synechococcus > Synechococcus sp. The sequence continues at coordinate 25,969 of NZ_CEXBMR010000007.1, read as the reverse complement.
GATGATCGGCCTGCGGTGCAGGTGGGTGATCCATTTCTGGAAAAGGGTTTAATCGAAGCTTGCCTAGAGGCTTTTAAAAGCGGAGTGGTGGTGGCTGCCCAAGATATGGGTGCCGCTGGCCTCACCTGCAGTTGCGCTGAAATGGCTGCAAAAGGCAATTTAGGTATTGAGCTGAACCTTGATCTAGTGCCGGCAAGGGAAACGGGCATGACCGCCTACGACTTCCTGCTTTCTGAATCCCAAGAACGCATGTTGTTTGTGGTTGAGATAGGTAAAGAAGAGGAGTTGATGGAGCGTTTTCGCCGTTGGGGCTTGCAGGCAGCAGTGGTGGGAAAAGTGCTGCAAGAACAGGTGGTTAGGGTGCTTCAGCACGGTGAAGTAGCAGCAGAAGTGCCTGCCCGCGCATTAGCGGAAGACACCCCAATTAATAAACGCGAATTACTTAGTGAACCGCCTGAAGCAATTCAGGCCCACTGGCGTTGGCAGGAAAACAGTTTGTTGCCCCTTGCCGTTGATCAGGTGGGAACCGTATTGCTGCAGTTGCTTGATGATCCAACAATCGCCAGTAAGAGATGGGTGTGGCGTCAGTACGACCATCAAGTGCAGGCCAATAC
>NZ_CEXBMR010000007.1:24112-25255 GCF_982614295.1 Synechococcus sp. | reverse complement strand
ATGGCTTGTAGAGGTATTGCGGAAGCCTGTCGAATCCTTGATACCCCGGTAACAGGCGGCAACGTATCGCTCTACAACGACAGCCGTCTAGCCGATGGCTCCGTACAGCCAATTCAACCCACTCCGGTGGTTGGAATGGTGGGGTTAGTGAAGCGTCTGGATCGTTTGGTGGGTTTGGCTTGGCAGAAACCATCTACTGCTGCCCTTGGTGATCAGTTGGTTTTACTTGGGATGCCCCTTGATACAGCTGCCAGCGACGATCGCATTGGCTTAGGCGGCAGCAGTTATCTCCAGGTTGTGCATGGTTTATGCACCGGTAGGCCGCCGCGGCCAGATTTAAGCATGGAAATGCAATTACAAGAGTTGCTGCAAGCTGCAATTGCAGCTGGTTTAGTTAGTGCCGCCCACGATCTTTCTGATGGTGGTTTGTTGGTTGCCGTAGCGGAGATGGCCTTAGCAGCTGGATGTGGAGCGCAACTAGAAATTTCTAGCACTGAACTGCCATTGCAAAGGTTGCTATTTGCTGAAGGTGGTGCTCGGGTGCTTGTAACGGTTCCAGCTCCTGAACTGGAGGCATTTGCTGCCCTCTGCCAGGCACGTGGTTTTCCCCAACAGCCGTTGGGTTATGTGCATGCAAAAGAGCAGCTACAGCTGCAATTAGCAGGTGAGGAAGTGTTTTCGTTGGATTTAAAATGTTTAGAGAAGGCTTATCAGGAAGCAATACCGCGACGCTTAGCAAGCCACTTGCTCGGGCACACTGGTTAAGCATCCATGAAGATCGCTCCCTTGACCGTGAGACCAGATCGGATGGAGGAAGCCTGCGGTGTGTTCGCCGTATTGGCGCCTGGGGAACAGGTGGCAAGCCTTTGTTATTTCGGCCTTTATGCCTTGCAGCATCGCGGCCAGGAATCAGCTGGAATAGCAGTTTTTGATGGCGATAAGGTGCGGCTCCATAAAGATATGGGCTTGGTTAGCCAAGTGTTTGATCAAAATGTGTTGGAGCTAATGCCCGGTGATCGGGCGGTGGGCCATACCCGATATTCCACCACCGGTAGTTCCAAGGTTTGTAATGCTCAGCCATTGGTTTTTATGACCCGGCTCGGCCCATTTGCGTTAGCTCATAATGGAAATTTGGTTAACACA
>NZ_CEXBMR010000007.1:12934-24012 GCF_982614295.1 Synechococcus sp. | reverse complement strand
GATTCACAGGATCAACTTATTGCAGCACGCTTTAATCTTGAACAAATAATAGAACATCTTGGTGTTGATTCATTAGCTTATTTAAGCAAAGAAGGGATGTTGCAATGCGCCCAAGAACAGGCATCAAATTTTTGTACAGCTTGTTTTGATGGTAACTATCCAATCCCTGTAGAAGCTGAACTTCGCGAACATAAATTAATGTTAGAGCCCAGTGGTTTAGCTCAATCTTAATTAATTAGAGGTATTAGGCAAACTACCTTTTCGGTTTTGGGTAGTTCAAGGTTTAAACCTGTGCCGTGGCTATCTTCTGTTTTAATACTGTCTGTTTTCAGTCTAATACTGCCAGCATTTGTTTTAACAACTATTAGCTCAGTATTAGATGCCCTTAGATCTACTAATTGATCACTACGATTGCTAAATCTTAGTGAAATTTCACCAAGATCTCCCCTGCTGCAAAGCCGAATACTTGAAACGGAAAGTTTTTTAAGTTGACCCATTGCACTCACTAGCAATACATCAGCGTCTGCCGGGCAGGCTGCAGCGCCAACAATCGTTTCACCCGGCAGCAACCTCATTAAGGTGGGTCCTTGGGCTGTCTTGCCCATTAACGGAATGCTGTTTTCATCAATGGGAAGCCTTAAACTTCTACCTGTGCTTGTTGCAACCACTAAATTTTGAGCCTCTTTACAGATAACAGCCCTTTCTAGTACCACTCCATCTTTCAATTTTAAAACTGTTGTTGCTCGCCCTGAAAGATCTTTAAATTCCTCAGCGGCAATTCGTTTAAAGCGGCCATCGCTACTTAATAAACCAATTGAGAAGGGAACATTATCTGCTGGCATTACTAAAACCTCAACTATTTTTTCTGCTTGGCCATCAACACTTTCTGGTAGGAATTTTTCAATTGGCCCAGGTTGCTGGGCAGCAAATTCCCAGCGCAACGCAGCTACCCTGCCTCCACTTGTGAAGGCCAGCAGAGTTGGAGCTGGTTGCACCGCAAGGATTAATTGGCCATGGGGTCCATGTTCGCCATAGGGCAGTGGTTCTTGTAGGTGTAGTTTTCCCAGAATTTGCGGGCTGGCGATACGCAGCAAGCCGTCGCTTTGTAGCAGCAGCCGATTATCAGCGCTGATGGCAGAAAGGGCATGCAGCCTTTGAGCTTCTGCATTTGGTCTTTGCGCTGCAGCCCGTTGGGCTACTAAATCATCTCCACCTTCTTGGAGGCGAGTGCGGCGAGGAGTAGCAAAACGTTTGCGTAGTTGCTTGAGCTCTTTGATGAGAGTATCTAGTAAGCTTTGGCGATTATTTAATAAATAACTGAGCTCTGCTTGTTCTTTTTGCAGCTCATCTAATTCTTTGCGTAGGCTTTCCTGTTCAAGGCCTGTTAAACGTCTTAAGGGCATTGCGAGCACAGCATCAGCCTGGCGTTCGCTTAAATTAAGCTGCACTTGCAAACTTGCTTTCGCACTTGCGCTATCACGGGCGGATTGAATCATTTCAATTACATCTTTTAAAGAATTAAGTGCTTTTATTAAACCTTCAACAACTTCAAGCCTGTCTTCGCAACGCTTTAGAGCATGGCGGGTGCGCCGCACCATTGTTAATTCACGATATTCAAGGAACTGTTCAAGTAATTGCCGCAGGCTTAATTGTTGCGGTTTTCCATGAACAAGCGCCAGCATGATGGCACCAAAATTACTTTGCAACGCAGTACGTTTATGTAATTCAGCCATTACTTGCTCTGCATTCGCATCACGCCTTAATTCCACTACCACCCGCATGCCCTCACGATCGCTTTCATCACGGATATCGGCAATTCCATTTATTTTTCCATCATTTACTTGTTCTGCTAGTTTTTCAATCCAGCCTGCTTTGCTTAATTGATAAGGAAGCTCTGTTATTACAACTGCCCCTCTTTTATGGCGGCCCTTCCCCGGTTGCATTTCTTCGATATGGGCAACTCCACGCATGGGAATACTGCCCCTACCTTGCAGATAGGTTTCCTGTAATCCGGATCCGGTAAGCACTACACCACCGGTTGGGAAATCAGGGCCTGGAATTAGTTCCAGAAGTTTTTGATCGCTTAACTCAGGGTTGCGCACTAACGCCACCAGGCCATCAACCACTTCGCCAAGGTTGTGGGGTGGAATGCTTGTGGCCATTCCCACCGCAATTCCGGTGCAACCATTCAGCAGCAGAAAAGGCAATTGCGCTGGAAGCACTGTTGGTTCCTGCTGAGAACCATCGAAATTATTGGCGAAATCAACTGTGTCACTACTTATTTCAGCCAACATTCCCTCGTGGGAAAGTGGCGATAGGCGCGTTTCGGTGTAGCGCATTGCCGCTGGTGGATCGTCGTCTACCGAACCGAAATTTCCGTGACCATCCAGCAGTGGGTGGCGACTGGCAAAGGTTTGTACAAGCCGCACCAGGGCGTCGTAGACGGCTTGATCGCCATGGGGGTGGTATTTGCCCAGCACATCCCCCACTACACGAGCACATTTGCGGTAGGGGCGATCTGGGGTGAGCCCCAGCTCGTGCATCGCAAATAAAATGCGCCGTTGTACTGGTTTGAGCCCATCCCGCACATCGGGCAGGGCCCTTCCCACGATCACGCTCATCGCGTATTCGAGATACGAACGCTGCATCTCTTGATGCAGAGCGATCGGAACGATGCGCTCGTCCGCCATGCGGAGTGGGTTAAACCGAAAGGGTGCGGCTCAGCCTACAGATAGCGAATTCACTCTTCCTTAAAACCGGCCATACCCATGGCCCTATCCACAGAACCACGCAACCTTTCATCGAGGAACATCACTTGGGTGGCTTGCCGCAACTTCGCGCCCCACAACTGATCTTTTTGATAAGCATCCAGCACGTAATCCGGTTCTTTCACGAGGGCTTGAATCGCCAAGTTGATTGTTTCTGTTGAGGTTTTACTTTCTGAATAAAGGGCTGCTGCCAGTGCAAGGCTTGGTTCTGCTGCATCGGAGCTGATTTCTAGGGCCTTGCGCCAGCGGCCAATCGCTTCGCTACGGCGCCCTTGCTCAAAAAGCACAATCGCTTGGTTATTTACCGCCTCCCAAAAATTTTTCCGAAGCCCGGCGGCCTTTTCAAAAGAGCTAAGGGCGGGATTTAGTTCTTTGAGCTGGATCTGAGCATTACCAAGATCAAAATAAGCACCAGGATTATTTGGATCCAGGCGCAGCCCTTCCCTCAATAGTTTCTGGGCTTCTTCCGGTTTTTTATTACGCAGATTTAACGAACCTTCCGCAAACCACACTCCTGGATTATTTGGGTCTAGCTGCTTCGCTTTTGCTAAAGCTTCATAGGCTCTGTTGTTTTTTTCTCCCTTAGCGGTGCTGCGCAATTCAGCTTCCGCTAGCACCAGCCAAGCTCTTGGATCGCTTGGTAAAACCTGCACTGCCAATCGCGCTAATTTGCGCCCTTCCTCCACTTGACCTATTTGCAGCAGCCCGGCAGCAGCTCCTGCAATACCAAGGCCCGCCTTACCAAGTTCTTTTGCGCTTGGCACAAATACATACGGCACAAGCGCCTGGGCGGGGGCCGGCAGCATGCAAGCTGCTGCGGCCAATAGAGCCAGCAGCTTGAGGCCCATGGTGTTCTAAAAAGCTAAAGGCAGCCTAAGTTGCGGCGCCACATATGCGGTTTAATACGCCTCAAGGCTGAACTTCGCAAGGCCTGATCCCACTGGCTTGCATTCCAATTGAGTAGTTCTGCTGGTTTGCTTTGCAGCATCCATTGGCGTGGTTGCAACTCAGGATCTTCATTTGCGTGTGCTTGTTTTTGATTCCAGGGGCAGGCCTCTTGGCATAAATCGCAACCGGCAATCCAGCCATGCAGCGCAATCGGCAATTCAGCGTTTCGATTTTCGATCGTGTGAAAAGCAATACATCGGCGGCTATCAACAACAAACGGTTCAGTTATTGCCCCCGTAGGACATGCCGGTAAGCAGGCACTACAACTGCCGCAGAGGGGGGTGGCGGGGATGCTTGGCGTGAGTTCAACAGTGGTTAACAGGTGCCCGAGCAGCAACCAGGAGCCGTGGCTTTTGCTGATTAGGTTTCCATTTTTACCAATCCAGCCAATCCCAGCTTCTTCTGCCCAGGCTTTATCCAGTAACGGCGCTGTATCAACACAAACGCGCCAGTGGCAATCGGGTTGCTGCAGCTCTAGCCAGCGTCCTAAGCGTTTTAAGCGTTGTTCGATTACGCGGTGATAATCCCTCCCCCAGCCGTAGCGGGCGATGCGGGCAACACCAACCTGCTGCTGCTGCCCTACGTAGTAGTTCAAGCCCACCGCTAGCAGGCTGCGCACCCCTGGTAGCAACTGTTCCACCTGGCGCCGCTTTGGGTTGTTCATCCAGGCCATATCTGCCTGATAACCAGCGGCCAACCAGCGTTCAAGGGCGGCATTACGCAGAGCCAGCCGTTCACTGCCAGCCGTTGCCGCCACCCCTGCCACAGCAAAACCCTGGGCGATGGCCTGTTGTTTCAACTGCTCGGCAAGATCCACCGGCACCTTTACAGTTGCGCCGCATCTTCATTGTGCCGTGCCAGAGCTTTCTCCTTCCCGTTTATCTGGTTTGTTGCGCTGGATCGGCGGTGCCCTGGTGTTGGTGCTCGCTCTCGAGCTCATGGCAGTGCTTAGTGCAAATGCTTGGGGTGAGGAGGCCTTTAGCCAATTGGTGGTGGATACCTTGATTAAGGCTTCCCCGATGGCCTTAGTTGGCTTGCTTTTGATGTTGATGGGCTCCCGCCTCGATCAACCGCAGCAGCAGCGCAGCCCCTTGCGTTGGACTGTGTTTGGTGTGGGTATTGCCCTTGCTTTATCGCTGCTGGTGTCGGTGCCGGTAACGATCGGCGGCAATGCAATCCTGCAAAAGCAGTCTGATCAGGCGGTGGAGCAAAAACAGATGGAATTGAATCGGGCCACTGCAGAAAGCAACAATCCTCAATTGATTGAGGCCTTGGTGGCTCAGCTGCGTCAGGCCGGTCAGCTGGATCCAAATTTGAGTGATGAACAGGCAAGTGCCCAGGCAAAACGTTTCATAGACGGCCGTTTAGGCCAACTCAAGCAACAGGTGCAGCAGTCTGAAAGGGCCAGATCTCTAACTTTGGGTCAGAGACGTTTTAATAGCACTGGTATGGCTTTGCTGTTAGCCCTAGCTACAGCCGCTGTTGCATTGGGGGCAATCCTCTAGTGGACGCCCCTGTGGCTAAGTTGAATTAGCGATTTACTGCTCAAGAACATTGGTGCAGACCCGCCCTAGACCAGAACCGCCAATCAATGTGCGGTTACAACAAGATCTCAAGAACGACCTGATCGCTGGGTTGCTTGTGGTGATTCCACTTGCAACCACAATTTGGTTGTCTACTTTGGTGACTCGTTTTGTGGTGAGTTTTCTCACTTCAGTGCCAAAGCAGTTCAGCCCATTTAATACGTTAAATCCATTTTTGCAGGAAATAATTAATCTGCTTGCTGGTTTATTAGTACCTCTGCTTGGTATTCTTTTAATAGGTTTAATGGCGCGTAATATAGTTGGAAGATGGCTGTTAGATTACGGCGAGGGAACTTTGGCCCGTATACCTTTAGCTGGTTCGGTTTATAAAACTCTTAAGCAAATCCTAGAAACGGTATTAAAAGATAACAGCACTAGATTTCGCCGTGTGGTGCTTGTTGAGTATCCAAGGGAAGGTTTGTACTCGCTGGGTTTTGTAACAGGTGTATTGGGTGCATCGATGGCTGCTAGCTTCACTCAACCAATGTTAAGTGTTTTTATTCCAACAGCGCCAAATCCAACTACCGGTTGGTATACCGTAGTTCCAGAAACTGCAGTTCGTGATATTGATATGAGTGTTGAAGATGCATTTAGAACAATTATCTCAGCAGGAATTGTTAGCCCCGAAGATCGCGATAGCCCTGTAAATCGTAGTTTTTCGAGCCTTCTCGCCCAATTGCGGCCCTCTACGCAGCCCAGCCCACCAAAACCCTGAAATTGATGCAAAACCGCACGATTGCCAGGGAGTTATCCCTTTTAATTCTTGGTCAAAAGGCTGATCGCAGCCCAGCAACTACCGAGCAACTTTTAGCCCAAGCGCTCACCTCACTGCATAGCCATTTACGGGAGGTATTGGATCAATCAGCAGATCAACTGCAGCAAGCTCAACAAGCTCTTTTAGAAAGCGAATTAAGCGAAGGTGAAAACGATCGTGTTAGGCAACATTTACATAAAGGTTTAGAAGGAGCCGAGCAGGTATTGAATCGGTTATCGGCCAGTTTGGAACTTCCCCGTTTGCTTCTATTAGCAGATCAGCATGATCTACGCGAATGGGCTTTACAGCGCTCCAAGGCAGTATTTGCGGCGCAACCAGCTTTAGATAGCCGCATTGATGCTGTGATGGAGGGCTGGCGTTTAACCCGTTTAGCTCGCATCGATCAAGACATTTTGCGCTTAGCGGTGGTGGAAATTGAAGCTTTTCAAACCCCCCCTGCTGTGGCGATTAATGAAGCTGTTGAATTGGCTAATCGCTATAGCGATGAGGCGGGCAGACGCAAGATCAATGGTGTTTTGCGCCGCTACATCACTGCCGCTGCTGAACTTCAAGGGCTAAACAATGGCTGAGTTTGATTGGTTTAATCGAGAAACCACTGAGGCCCAATCCGCAGAGGACGCTTTGGCATGGGCCAAGGAGGCTTATGCCCGCCTAAAGGCTCAACAACAGGGCGCGCCAGAGGCACCTCTTGATACTCCACCAGAAGTTCCAGAAGTTCCAGAAGTTCCAGAAGTTCCAGAAGTTCCAGAAGTTCCAGAAGTTTTAATAGTTCCAACAGCTCCTTCTTTGCTCGAACAAGCAGCAGCAAAGCGAGATGAACGGCTCGCCAGTGTGTCGTTACCCGCGATTGAAGTTAATGCTGAATTTACTACTGAAATTCAGCTGGATTCAGATTTTCTTTGGTCTGCAGAAGTGCTTGCAGCTCAAGGGCGACCAGCGGCTCAAGTTTCCATAGAAGAAATCGATTGGCTGGGGAAGTTGCGGCGTGGAATGGAAAAAACCCGTCAGGGTTTTGTTACTCAATTACTCGAAAATCTTGGTGATGATCCTTTATCTGAGCAGTCGCTTGAGCAGATCGAAACCCTGTTACTTAAAGCTGATGTAGGGATTCAAAGCACCGATTTAGCGCTTGATCGTTTGCGGCTGCGCATGAATGAAGCGGTGGTTGATGCGGCAGAAGCGATTTCTTTACTAAAGCAAGAATTGCGCGAACAGCTTGAGAGTCCCCTTGGCAAACAAGGAGTTGCTCCCTTGCTTGCCCCAATAAAAGGCCGGCTCAATATTTGGTTGATCGTGGGTGTGAACGGTGTTGGTAAAACCACCACCTTGGGCAAACTTGCAAACTTGGCGGTGCGCAGTGGCTACAGCTGCCTGATGGCAGCAGGCGACACTTTTAGGGCTGCGGCGGTGCAGCAATTGCAGGTGTGGGCAGAACGCAGCGGGGTTGCAGTGATAGCAAATCCTTCCGCTAACGCCGATCCTGCCGCTGTGGTTTTTGATGCCATAGGTGCGGCACGTTCAAAAAATGTTGAATTGCTTTTGGTTGATACCGCTGGGCGGCTGCAAACAAAACACAATTTGATGGAAGAACTGGCAAAGGTGCGGCGCATTATTGATCGCCTTGCTCCAGAAGCTCAGGTGGAATCGTTACTGGTGCTTGATTCCAGCCAGGGTCAAAACGGTTTAAGACAGGCGATGGCTTTTGCTGCCGCCGCGCAACTCACAGGGGTAATTCTCACCAAGCTCGATGGAAGTGCAAAAGGCGGAGTTGCCCTTGCAGTTGCGGCTGAAACCGGCCTGCCAATTCGTTTTATTGGCGCCGGTGAGGGTTTACGCGATCTAAGACCATTTAACAGCTTTGAATTTATTGAAGCTTTATTAGCCAAAAATTAGCTAACTTGAGTCCCCCTGCGGCAGCCCCATGGGCGCCCAGCCGCCTGCCCACCGACCCCCAATTGCGATCACCCCTGCCGCTTCTTTACGGCAACTGATCGATAGCCTCAACCGCGAACAACGGCGTAATCAAGAGCTACTGGCATCCCTCGGGTTTGCTTTACGTAGTTTCACTAACCTCAGCCGTTTTCTTGAGCTAGTGCCTCTGCTCACGGCCCGTTTAGTGGAGGCGGAAGGTGCGATTTTGCTCACTCTGCGCAGTGATGGTTCGCTTTGGCGTGAACAATTGCATGCCTCTGCCACTAACCGTTGCGCTGAGTTATTGCGCATGTTGGCGGGTTTGCAAGATAAAGATCTCGATTCCGAGGCGGGCGATGAATTGATGGCATCTCGGCTGGATCAATTGGTGCGCAGGCAGCTGGGAGATGTGCAACTTTTTGGCACTTCGGTGGTTGCAAAAAATCGACAGCGGGGTCGCTTATATGTTTTTAGTAGTGATCCTCAATATTCGTGGAGTGAGGTGAGACGCCGCCATGTGCAATTGGTGGCAGATCAAACGGCGGTAGCGATTGAAAATGAATTGTTACTGGAGCAGATGCGTCAGCATCAACGATTAGATCAACAACTAAATATTGGCGGTGAAATCCAAGCGCAATTGTTGCCAGATCGCTGCCCAGTGATTGAAGGGGTAGAACTGGCAGCTCGCTGCCGCCCCGCCTTTCAAGTTGGTGGTGATTATTACGATTTTATTCCCACTAAACCTCAACTAACTGGTAAAAGACGGGAACAGGGAAGGTGGGCTTTAGTGATGGGAGATGTAATGGGGAAAGGTATACCTGCAGGTTTATTAATGACCTTGCTACGGGGAATGTTGCGAGCTGAGGTGTTAACCGGCTTACCTCCTGATCGAATTTTACATGATTTAAATCAATTAGCCCAAGAGGACTTAGCTCATTCCAATCGTTTTGTTACCTTGTTTTACTCAGAATATGATCCGCGCTCAAGATTGCTGCGTTTTAGTAATGCAGCTCACAACCCACCTTTGATTTGGCGCCGGCAGGGCCACACGGTGGAACGTCTTGATGCTCCTGGCCTATTAATTGGCTTGCAGCCCGATGCTGATTACGGCTGTGAGCAGGTGCTTTTAGAGCCAGGGGATGTGCTTCTTTTTTATACCGATGGTGTTACTGAAGCCAGCGGCCTTGGCGGTGAGCGTTTTGATGAGGAGCGTTTAATGCGATCCCTCTTGGCGATATGCAAATCGGGGGTTGGGGCCCAAGAAATTTTGGATCAACTTTTTGCGCGGCTGGATCGTTTTGTGGGGCCAGGCCGCCACTTAGACGACGACGCCTCTGTGGTGGTAATGAAGGTGAAAGATGAAGTGGTGTTGCCTAGCCTGTGAAATCCTGCAGGCCAGGCGAAATGGGTGCAAATGAAGGGGTAACAGGGGGACAAGGGGCCAGTTGGAGCAACCGTTTTGAGCAGGGTTTGCACCCTGCAATCGAGCGCTTTAATGCCTCGATTGGTTTTGATATTGCCTTGCTGCAACAGGATCTTGATGGTTCTGTTGCCCATGCCCGCATGTTGGGGCGTTGCGGTTTGATTTCAGAGCAGGAAAGTATTGATCTGATATCCGGCCTAGAAGCGGTGCGCCAAGAGGCAGCAGCGGGCAGTTTTAAGCCCGGCCTGGAATGTGAAGACGTGCATTTCGCAGTGGAACGGCGCTTGATCGAACTGCTGGGGCCGTTGGGCAAAAAACTGCACACCGGCCGCAGCCGCAATGATCAAGTTGGTACTGATTTGCGCCTCTGGTTGAGGCAACGCATCGATGGCTTGGAACCGCGCCTACAACGGCTGCAACGGGCTTTGTTTCTACTGGCGGATCAGCATCTGCATACCTTGATTCCTGGCTACACCCATCTGCAACGGGCTCAACCCCTTTCTTTAGCGCATCACTTACTCGCTTACGTGGAGATGCTCGAGCGGGATCGTTTACGCCTGCTTGATGTGCGTAAACGGGTAAATATTTGCCCCCTTGGGGCTGCGGCACTAGCGGGTACCCCGCTGCCAATCGATCGCCGCCAAACCGCAGCTGAACTGGGCTTTGAAACTATTTATGCCAACAGCTTGGATGCGGTAAGCGACCGTGATTTTGCTGTGGAGTTCAGCGCAGCAGCAGCTTTGGTGATGGTTCACCTCAGCCGGCTAAGCGAGGAGGTGATTTTTTGGGCTAGTGAGGAATTTGGTTTTGTGCGCCTTAGCGACCGTTGCGCCACCGGCAGCAGTTTGATGCCACAGAAAAAAAATCCCGATGTGCCGGAATTGGTGCGGGGTAAATGCGGCCGCGTATTTGGCCATCTCCAGGGCTTACTAACCATGATCAAAGGGCTTCCACTTGCATACAACAAAGACTTTCAGGAAGACAAAGAAGCGTTATTTGATGCTGTGCGCACCACTGAAGATTGCTTAGAAGCCATGGCAATTTTATTGGAGGAGGGTATTGATTTTCGGGTGGAACGTTTGGAGCAAGCGGTGGCCAGCGACTTTTCCAATGCCACTGATGTGGCTGATTATTTAGTGAATCGCGGTGTTCCCTTCCGTGAGGCTTATCAATTAGTTGGCGGTTTGGTTAAAACCTGCCTGCAGGAAGGGGTGTTGCTAGCTGAGTTGCCATTGGAGCGTTGGCAAATGCTGCATCCAGCTTTTGAGCAAAGTATTTATGCCGCGATCGCTCCGCGGCAGGTGGTGGCAGCGCGGATTAGTGAAGGGGGTACTGGCTTTACTCAGGTGCAACACCAGCTCAATCATTGGCGCAATCTCTTGATGTGTTCTTAAAGACATCGATTAAGTGGCACTTGCCGGTTTAGATTTTGAAAGTTCCCATTTCTATGGGATCCCCTAGTCCATTCAACGGTCCATTCGGTCCCTAAGGCCAGTGAGCATTTTTGTCGGCAACCTTCCCTTCCGCGCGGAACAGGAAGACATCATCGAACTCTTCGCCACCCACGGCGAGGTAAGCAATTGTTCCCTTCCTTTGGAACGGGACACCGGACGCAAAAGAGGCTTTGCCTTTGTGGAAATGGCAGACGACGCTGCAGAACAGCGAGCCAT
>NZ_CEXBMR010000007.1:0-12834 GCF_982614295.1 Synechococcus sp. | reverse complement strand
GGCGGCGAGCGCAGCTCGGGTGCCCGCGGTTGGGAAGATCGCAGCTACGGCAATCGCGATTCAGCTCCAGCTCCAGCTCCAACCCCTGCCCCTTCGGCAGATACCTGGGGCGCCCCAGCCGGTGAACCAAGCCGCGATGGTTTTGACGACGGCCGCAGCCGCCGCCGCCGCGGTGGTGGTGATCGCCCAGCCACCCCAGCCCCCAGTGAGGATTGGGGTGATTACGGTGGCGCTGAAGGTTGAATTTGTTTTAAAACTTGCGGCTCTCCAGCGCTTTGGCGAGCCGTTCGGCTGCTTCTGCTAACAGCAGTTGCGGATCAGTTGCGGCAGCGGCAGTTGTGCTGATCTCTTCTTGACGCTTCAGATTTTGAATCGTGCGCATCACTGAAAACACAACAAGGCTGATTACAACAAAATTGATCAACGCCACCAAGAAGTTGCCAGCAGGCCATTGATTAATTTGACCAATTCCAAGGGATTTCAAGGTTGGAGTGAGTAATTGGCCCATCACCAAGCTCACTAAAGCATCAACAACCTTTCCGCAGGCACCGCCAATAACTACAGCGATGGCAAGTTCTATTACATTTCCTTAATGCTGAAAATTGCGGAAATCCCGCAAAAATTGTTTGACCATTGAATTTTTGATTTTGCCCTCGTGCTTTAGCAGCTAGTTACAAACCGCGCTCCTCTAATTGCAGGCAAGCGCTCTCCAGCACCTCTGGTCCAGCATTGGCTTTAGAAGCTTTTTCTACTAAGGCTCGGCGCCAATAGCGAGCACCGCTAACCCCTTCCACTAAATGAACCAAGTGGCGGGCAATGGGCCACAGCTTGCCCCCATCCCTGCACCATTGCTCCGTATGGGGCATAAGGCCCCGCAGCACCGTTGAGGCTCGAGCTGGAATCGCCTTTTCATCATTAAAAAGCTTTCGATCAACCTGGTTCCATTGCAGTGGGTGATGGTATGCGGCCCTTCCCACCATCACTCCATCAGCCCAATGCAAATGCTGCTGGCAATTTTCTAAGGTTTCTAAACCACCATTTAATTCCAATAACAGTTTTGGTCGGTCTTGTTTCAATTGCTGCACTAGGTCGTAACGCAGGGGTGGAACCGTGCGGTTTTGTTTGGGATCAAGGCCCTCAAGCCATGCTTTACGCGCATGAATAATGAATCGCTCGCTGCCGGCTGCAGCAACCGTATCAACGAAATTAAGAAGTTCCGCGTAGCTGTCGTGGTTATCGATGCCAATGCGATGTTTCACCGTGATCGGTAAGCCTGAGGAAGCAGCCATAGCTGCAACGCATCGGGCCACCCTTTCTGGATCAGCCATCAAGCAGGCGCCAAAACGCCCCTGTTGCACCTTGGCACTAGGGCAGCCCACGTTCAGATTTACCTCGCTGTAGCCCCAGGTTTTTGCCCATTGAGCTGCTGCCGCTAAAAGTTCTGGGTCGTCGCCCCCAAGCTGTAAAACCAAGGGTTTTTCGATTGGATCAAAGTTGAGCAGTTTGCTCTTATCGCCGTGATGTAGCGCCTGAGCTACCACCATTTCTGAATACAAAAGCGCGTGGCGACTCACCTGCCGTATCAGCACACGAAAGTGGCGATCGGTGTAATCCAGCATTGGCGCCACACTGAAACGATGGGCCGGAGGCTGATTTGCAGTAGCGCTTGAGGGGGTCACTAATCCATGCTGCAGCTTGATGTGCGTTTATTCAGCATGGCCGATTGGCAACGCCGTTCATTGCTGCAAGCCCTTGCTGCAGCCTTTGCCGCTTTTTGGCGTCCAGCCCCTACCCAAGCAGCAACAGAAGCAACTGATCCCGCCTGGCAATTAAGCCCAGCCCAATGGCGGGCCCGGTTAGCTCCAGCCGCGTTCAAGGTTTTGCGTCAAGAAGGCACTGAAAGCCCCTTTAGTAGCCCCCTAAATGCCGAGAAACGAAAGGGTATTTATCAATGCGCCGGCTGTGAATTGCCTCTATTTTCGAGTGTTACTAAATTTGATAGCGGTACAGGTTGGCCAAGTTTTTGGGCACCACTTCAAAAGGCGGTGGTTAGTAAAGTGGATTTCAAATTAATTGTTCCCCGCACTGAATATCATTGCCGTCGCTGCGGAGGTCATCAGGGCCATGTATTTAATGACGGGCCAAAACCAACTGGAAAGCGCTACTGCAATAACGGCGCGGCTTTAACTTTCAAGGCCGATGCCTGAGCTGGTGGTTGCAGGTGGAGGAGCTGCAGGTTTTATGGCGGCTATTACAGCTGCAGAGTCAGGTCTTAAACAGGTGCAGATTTGGGAAGCTACTGCCGAACCCTTGGCCAAGGTGCGCATTAGTGGCGGTGGGCGCTGCAACGTTACCCATGCCTGTTGGGATCCAGCTGAACTGGTAAGCAATTACCCAAGGGGTGAAAGACCATTACGGGGTCCTTTTAGTCGATTTGCAACAGGGGATGCGGTGGCCTGGTTTAGTGAGCGGGGCGTCGATTTGCAAGAGGAGGCTGATGGCCGCATGTTTCCTGTGAGCAATAGCTCTGCAACGGTGGTGGAAGCTCTGCGTTCCAGGGCGCAAGCTGTTGGCGTTCAGCTTTTTACCCAGCGGGCGCTGCAGGCGGTGAAACCTTTAAGCAACGGGGGTTTTGAACTGAAAGGTAGAGGCTTAGATAGCTCCATTTGCTGTGATCAGTTGCTGCTTGCAACGGGCGGACATCCCAGCGGCAGAAAGCTTGCCCAAGTATTGGGCCACGAACTGGTGGCGCCGGTGCCATCGCTTTTTACCTTGCGTTTAGATGCGCAGTTTTTGAGGGATTTAGCGGGGGTATCCCAGGGCTCGGTGCCGCTGGAATTGTTAGTTGGAGGTGAAAGTTTTCGTCAGAGGGGCACCGTTCTTATTACCCATTGGGGGGTGAGTGGTCCGGCGGTGTTGAGGCTTACGGCGTTTGCGGCTAGGGCCTTGCATAAACATCAATATCGCGCTGAATTACGCATTGATTGGTGTGAAGGGGCAAGTTTAGAAATCTTGCAGCAACAACTAAAGCGATCTCGCCAAGATTTAGCGCGCAAACAATTGGCTAACGGACGCCCAGAGATATTGCAGGGTCTTAAGCGGCGCCTTTGGTTGGCATTACTAAATCAAGCAGAGTTGAATCCAGCTACACCATGGGCAGAATTATCACGCCAAGCTGAGCAACGGCTGCTTCAAGTTTTACAACGTAGTGTTTATAAAGTGTTAGGGAAAGGTCCGTTTGGGGAGGAGTTTGTAACTGCGGGGGGAGTTGCGCTTGCGGAAGTGAATTTGGCGCGGATGGAAAGCCGAAAACAACCTGGTTTATTTTTTGCAGGTGAAATAATGGATGTGGACGGGGTGACAGGTGGTTTTAATTTTCAGCATTGCTGGAGTAGCGGTTGGATCGCTGGCAGGGCGATTACGGCAAATCACAATTCATGAATTTTCCATTTCGCGCTGATATCGAAGCGCTGAGGGGGGTGGCGGTTTTAGCGGTGGTGATATTTCATTTGTTTCCCAATATCTTGCCTGGTGGTTATGCGGGGGTGGATATATTTTTTGTAATTTCTGGTTATGTAGTTACCTATGCATTGCTTGCTAGGCAACAAAAAGATCAACAAAAAGCAATGGGGGTTGCCACTTTTTTGCAGCGCCGTTTCCAGAGAATAATGCCTCCTTTATTGGTAGCATTAATTTTGATTGCAGCAGTAAGCTATACGATCTACGAAAAGCGTTTATTTTATAGTTTTTCTGGTTTTTCGATTACTAGTTTGCTTGGAATATCAAATTTAAAACTGCTTGCGCAGCAAATAAACTATTTTAGTCCAGACCAATATTTAAACCCTTATCTGCATACTTGGTCTTTGGGGATTGAGGAGCAATTTTATTTAATTTATCCGCTGTTCTTTCTTCCTTTTGTGCGTGGTGAGCGGCGCTGGCGATTTTGGCTTGCAGCAGTTGCACTTTTGCTTGCTTCTTTGCTGATCGCCTGGCATTGGTCTGAACTCAATGCCCAGCGGGCTTACCTATCTCCAATTAGTCGTTTTTGGGAGTTAGCAACCGGTGTGTTGCTTGCTTTGGCGGGGGCGTTGCCAAGGCTGCAACAACGATTAGAGAAGCTTAAAAACTTTGCACCTTTGGCCCAATGGCTTGCAGTGGCAGGCTTGTTAATTAGTTTTTGTCTGCTTTCAGACAAAGCTCCCTATCCACTTCCAGGCGTATTGCTACCTGTTTTTGCCAGTGGGGTATTGCTCAGCTTTGGCGTTGTAGGCCCCCTTAAGGCCTTAGTGCAGTGCCATCTGTTGCGGTTTTTAGGAAGGATTTCATATTCGCTTTACCTCTACCACTGGCCGTGCATTGTGTTTTCCCGCTATCTATTTGGAAACCAATCCGGCTATTGGTTGCCAGCAGCGCTGGTTTCCACTTTGATTTTTACCTGGCTTTCTTATCGCTTTGTGGAACAGGGCCCTGGGCGCAAGGCCTCCCTGGTTCAGCTGGCTGTGGCTGGGGGTTTGGGATTAGTGAGTTTGATTGGCTTCGAAAGCCAAGCGGAACGTTTACGTGTCCCCCTTGGCCTGGCAACTTTCTCAGAATTGGCATGGAATGCGAATGATCCGCAACCTATTAATCAACTGCTCGGCAGCACTGCAAAAAATAATAATGATGCTGCGGCTATTTCCCTCACTCCTGCGCAAATTAAGCAACTAACGCCCGGGCTAAGCCTGCAGCTCAGCCTTTTGCAGTCATCAAAAGTTAGCGTTTTGGATCCGCAGCAAGTGTTGCGTGGTGGGGAGCAGCGTTTCTTTGTTGTGGGTGATTCCCATGCCGGTTCTTTGGTGGCGGCGGTGCGCAGCATGGTGGCTGCAAAACCTGGGCTGGTGGGTTTGCTTATAACACCGCCTGGAATGGGGGGCTGTTCATTAATTTCTTACAGCTTTGATCTTTCCCGTTGCAGCATTTATGAAGCTCAAGCTCTTGCTTTAGTGCAGCGCTTTGCAAAGCCCGGTGATCGTTTGCTTTTGCCGAGTTTACGGATGCCACGCTTATCTCCGCGGCTTAGTTTTGCTCCATATATCAATCCAAAAACTCCGTTAATGGGGCCAAGCTTTGAACCAGGGTTGCAGAAATTGCAACGCCAAGGGGTGCGCATTGGCTTGCTTGCCCCCTGGCCTGTTTATAACGTTTTAGGTAAACAATGCCTTGGCTGGCAGGAAAAATTGAAACTTGAATGCCATCAATCCCGCCAGGATTTTGAAAAAGACCGAAATCCTGCTCTTCAGCGCTTACTGCAGCTGCAAGAGCGCCTGCCGGGGCTGCAAATTATTGATCCCATTAATTTATTTTGTGATCAACAAAAATGCAGCAGTAGCCTTGGCGGACGGCCTTTCTATTCAGATCACGACCACCTCAGCGCCTACGGCAGTGCAGCCCTCGGCGAATGGTTGCAACTTCAGCCTTAAATTAATCAACCAATTTTATTGAATACGCTAAACATTGGTAGATACATAGCAAGTAAAATAGAGCCAACAATGCTGCCAACAATAACAATCATTGCGGGCTCAAGCATGGTGGTAATTGTTTTTATAGCTACAGCAATTTCATCTTCATAGAAATCAGCAATTTTTGAAAGCATCACATCCATTTGGCCGGTTTCCTCACCAATTGCAATAAGGCTTAATGCCATTGCTGGAAATAATCTTTGTCTTCCCAGTGCCTGGCTCAGGCTGCCCCCTTCCTGCACCTCTAATCTTGAGGCCACCACTGCATTTGCTAACACTTTATTTCCCACACTATCAGCAACAATTTTCAGGCTCATCAAAATTGGTACCCCAGCTCGACTCAGGCTGCTGAAGGTGCGACAAAATTGGGCAGTATCCGTTTTTTCAATTAAATCGCCAAATACAGGTAATTTTAAAAGTAACCCATCAATTTTTAAGCGACCTTCTTTACCCCTATATGTCTTACGTATTAACCAATAAATAAATATTAGCATTGCCCCAAGCAAAATAATAAGCGGGGAGCGTAGAATAGCGCTTAAATTTAGCATTAATATTGTAAAAGCAGGCAGCTCTGCTCCTAGCTCTTTAAATATTTCTGCAAATGTTGGTATTAATAATATTGTCATTCCAAGAAATACCAGCACAGCGATCAGCAGCACCGTGAGGGGATAGCTTAGTGCACCCCTTATTTGATTTTGTAATTTAGCATTATTTTCTAGTAATTTTGCTAGCCGTCTTAACACCTCTTCTAATACTCCACCTGCTTCTCCAGCTTCCACCATTGTTATCATTAGCGGGTCAAATACTTGGGGCCAGAGCCTTAAGCTATCTGCAAGTGAACTGCCTTGATTTACCTCTGTCGACACTTTTTGTAAGGCCCGTTTGAAAAGGGCTTGGCGTTGTTGTTTGGTAATTAAATCTAGGCTGCGAACGATAGGTACTCCCGCTCCAACAAGTGCAGCAAGTTTATTTGCAAATAATGCTTTATCCTTTACTCCGGGGCACTTCTCAAAGTTAAACTTAATTTGTGGGATAGATGCATGTAACTTTACATCATTTTCTGCTATTTTTAGATTCAAAGCTAATATGCCGCGTTGGCGTAGATTACGTTTGGCTTCTGCTATGTCGTAGGCTTTTACTTTAATAAGTTGTTCTCTTCCGTTTGAATTTAGGTAGCTGCCTATATATGTATGTTTATTCATGGTGCCCCCATCAATAGATTTTGTAGTTCGCTTAGCCTCCCGGTTTTTGTTAAGGCTTCGGCAGTGCTAATCTGCTTATTATTTATGAGATTTGCTAAACATTGTTCCATTGTTTGCATGCCAAACTTGCTGCCAGTTTGTAATTGAGAATATATTTGTGCTGTTTTACCTTCGCGAATTAGGTTTGCAATAGCGTTGTTATTTATCATTATTTCTTGTGCCATCACCCTGCCAAAGCAGCCGTTACTTTTATCAATAGTTCTGCATAGTGTTTGCGCAAATACCGCCAGTAGGCTGCCACTAAGCTGCATTCGGATCTGGCTTTGTTGTGCCGCTGGAAATACATCAATTAGCCGTTCAATCGTTTGGGCAGCCGAATTTGTGTGCAATGTTGCAAACACTAAATGGCCTGTTTCTGCAGCGCTGATTGCTAGTTGAATTGTTTCAAGATCCCTTAGTTCGCCCACTAGAATCACATCTGGATCCTCCCGTAGCGCTGCCCTCAGAGCATTGGCAAAACTGTGGGTATCCTCACCTAACTCCCTTTGATGAATTAAACTTTTGGCCGGTTGATATAAAAATTCAATCGGATCTTCCACTGTTATTATGTGATGAGCTTTATTTTGGTTTATATGTTCAAGTATTGCAGCAAGGCTGCTGCTTTTGCCTGAGCCGGTCGGGCCTGTAACCAGCACCAAGCCATTGGGGCGATCGATGATTTCAAGTAGCGATTGTGCCAGGCCGAGTTGTTTAAAACTTGGTATTTTATTGCCAAGCGATCGCAAGCAGGCGGCCAAGTTATTTTTCTCCTTGTAAACATTAAGCCGAAATCTTGAAACATCTTTAAGCTCATATGCACAATCTAGTTCGTAATTCTTCTCTAATTGCTGCTGCTGCTGGCTACTCAACAATGAGTAAATTAGTCGTTTAATCTCCCCGCTGCTAAATCTATTGTTTGTTAGAGGTTGTAAATCGCCATTAATGCGTCCGTAGGCAGCTGAATTTGCTGATATATGTAGATCGCTGCCACCAGCTGCCAGCAGCGCCAACATCAAGGCACTCATTTTTGGATCGATTGCTGCATCCATACTTTTTATCGCTCTGCTGCTGCAGTGTTCCCCCCTATCTGTTTATCTCGTAGTTAGGCAGTATGGGCAGTCGAGCCATTCGTCTTGCAAGCCGGCATTACAGCCTTTGCAGGTGGCATTACTAACTTGTTTTTGGCGTATTTCCTGTTGCAGGCCTGAATCTGTTAGCAAGACCCTTTCCACTTCATCAAGGCTGGTGTGACCCTGTTTAGCCAGGCTTATGCCACTGCCTAGGAGTGTTTTCATACCATTAGCTAACGCCAATCTGCGCAATTCATTGCTACTAGCCCCTTTGCCAATTGCTGCCGATAATTCATCGTTGATGCGCATCAGTTCAAATACACCGATGCGGCCCCGATAGCCCAGGCCATTGCATTTATCGCAGGAGTTTGTTTTTGGTGCACGTTTGAAGTTGATGCTGCTGCCCTCGCTTGCTTTTAAACCGAGGCGAGCAAGTTCAATTTCCTCGGGTTGGTGCACCTCGCAGCAATGGCTGCATAGTCGCCGCAGAAGCCTTTGCGACAGCACACCCACAAGTGCAGCACTAAGCAGGAAGGTTTCTACCCCCATTTCGCTAAGGCGGGCGACAGCGCTTGGGGCATCGTTGCAGTGCAGGGTTGTGAGCACTAGATGGCCTGTAAGTGCTGCTTCAAGGGCGGTTTTGGCGGTTTCCAGATCGCGGGTTTCCCCCACCAGCAACACATCTGGGTCTTGACGCATAAATGCTCTGAGGGCCTGAGCAAAATCAAATCCCTTTTCCCTGTTTACCTGGGTTTGGGTGATACCCGGCAGGGTGTATTCGATTGGATCTTCAACGGTGGAAATATTTAGTTCCGTGTGATTGCGTTCTGCCAATAAGCCGTAAAGAGTGGTGCTCTTGCCTGAACCAGTGGGGCCGGTAACCAGCAAAATCCCGTATGGCCTGCGACCGATCTCCCGCAGTTCTGCAAGCACCAAGGGATCACTGATTAATTTCTCTAAACCCAGCAGCGTGGTGCTGGAATCGAGCAAACGTAAAACCAATTTTTCGCCAAACCGGCTGGGCAGCACGTTTAAGCGGAAATCCACAGTGCGGCCTTTGTAGTTCCGGCGTATTCGACCGTCTTGGGCTAAGCGCCGTTCAGCGATATCAAGATCGGCCATGATCTTGAAACGGCTGGTGAGGGCAGGAATAACTTTTGCGGGCAGGGGTTCAAAGGCGTTTTGCAACACCCCATCGAGCCGCAGCCTTACCCGCAATTCATTTTCCTGGGGTTCTATATGAATGTCGCTGGCTTTGCTATCGAGGGCCTTTAACAAAATGCGATCTGCTAGCTGCACCATTGGAGATGCATTGGTATTTGCCGCACTTTCTTCAAGGGGCGGCTCTACAAGAGCTTCTGGGCTTGCAAAATTGTCAAATTTGTTGCTTAGTTCAAATTTTTCCATGCCGCTCCATGCCGCAATGGCTCGTATTTGTTTTCAGGATGGCGGGGTTTCCCGACCTTGATTCAGGGGTAGGGACCCCAGCAAAATAATGAAATCTGTCGGGTTGCCGCATGAACGAAGATTCCCCCGCTTCCTCTGCTCCTGAGCAGGCAAGCATTGATACGCCCATATCTATGGAGGAACAAACGATTCCTGCGGCCGAAGCAACTGTTGAAAACGAATCTGTAGCTGCAAACGAATCAGTTGAAGCTGATCTAGCCAGCCTGCGGCAGGAGAATGAAGTGTTACGCGGGCAATACATGCGTATTGCAGCAGATTTCGATAATTTTCGTAAACGGCAGCAACGGGAAACGGAAGATTTGCGGCTGCAATTGATCTGCAGCACCCTTAGTGAAATTTTACCGGTGGTGGATAACTTTGAGCGGGCCCGTCAACAGCTGAATCCTGAGGGAGAAGAGGCCCAAGGATTGCATCGCAGTTACCAAGGTTTGTATAAACAATTGGTAGATGTGATGAAGCAGTTGGGGGTATCGCCGATGCGGGTGGAGGGTGAAGCTTTTAACCCCAGCCTCCATGAAGCTGTACTCAATGAACCAAGCGATAAATACCCAGAAGATGTGGTTATTGAGGAACTTCAGCGCGGATATCACCTCGATGGCCGTGTGTTGCGCCACGCCATGGTGAAAGTTTCTATGGGTCCTGGCCCCTCAGGAGCAACCAACGATTCGAACAGCGATGCAGCCACTGCTGAGGGTGAAGGTAATAACTAATGGCTGATTATTACGAACTGCTGGCAGTGCCTAGAGATGCTGATGCTGAAACTTTAAAACGTGCTTATCGGCGTTTAGCGCGTCAATATCACCCAGATGTAAATAAGGATCCTGGCGCAGAAGATAAGTTCAAAGAAGTTGGAAGAGCCTATGAAGTATTAGGAGATCCGAAAACTCGGGCCCGCTACGATCAATTTGGAGAGGCTGGCGTTTCCGGTGCAGCCGGCGCTCCAGACATGGGCGACATGGGTGGGTTTGCTGACTTATTTGAAACTTTCTTTAGTGGTTTTGGTGGTGCTGCAGCGCCGGGTCAAAGGCAGCGCGGTCCCCGTCAAGGGGACGATTTGAGATTTGATCTAAATATCAGCTTCAAAGAGGCGGTATTTGGTCAAGAAAAGGAAATCCAAATTCGTCATTTGGAAACCTGCGGTACTTGCAAAGGCAGTGGTGCAAAGTCTGGCAGTGGTCCGGTGAATTGCAGCACCTGTGGTGGCGCTGGCCAGGTGCGCCGCGCTACCCGCACCCCCTTTGGCACTTTTACCCAGGTGGCTCCATGCCCTGCTTGTGAAGGTAGCGGCCAGGTGATTGCTGATCCCTGTGGCGATTGCGCCGGCCAAGGAGTTCAACAAGTGCGTAAGAAACTAAGAATTAATATCCCCGCTGGTGTTGATTCTGGCACGCGGCTAAGGGTTAACAGCGAAGGAAATGCCGGCGTGCGCGGCGGCCCCTCTGGTGATCTTTATGTGGTGTTATTTGTGCAGGCCGATTCAAAATTGCGCCGCGATGGTATCCATATAAATTCGGAATTAGCAATTAGTTATCTACAGGCAATATTGGGTGATCGCCTTCAGGTGGAAACGGTTGATGGACCTGAAGAGTTTCAAATTCCCCCCGGTACTCAGCCCGGCACTGTTCTCACCCTTAAAGATCGAGGTGTACCTCGCTTAGGTAATCCAGTAGCCCGTGGTAATCATATGTTTACAGTGAAAGTAGTTGTGCCTCAGAAATTAGAAGCAAAGGAGCGTGAGTTACTTGAAGAACTTACTACTATTGCTAGAAGCCATCCCAAAGGCAAAGGTTTATTTGGTGGTCTGTTTCAATGATTAGTTTGCCATTGCGGTTTTTATAACAGTGCTTGATTTACGCGGCACCCCATGTCCGCTTAATTTTATTCGCACCAAGCTGGCCCTTGAAGCATTAGCACCAGGCAAGTTGTTGCAGGTTTGGCTTGATGGCGGTGAACCTGATCGCATGGTGGTGGAATCACTTGAGGGATCTGATCAAGTGCAAGAACTAGTAAGAGATCCGCAATTAGATGGTTCGGTGCAATTAAGAATTCTCCGTGGCTGAACTGCCGCGGGCTCAAGTGATGGCCCTAGAGGCAAATTTTTGTAGGGTGAGGTTAGAAAATCCCGGGCCCGCAGAGCAGCGTCTACTGCTATGCACCCGTCGTTCCCGCCTTGCCCATGAAGGTGCCCAAGTGATGGTGGGGGATTGGGTAGGCCTTGAGGGGATCGATTGGCTTGATGGCCGCGCTGCAATCGCAGCCCTTGAGCCGCGGCACAGCTGTTTACAAAGACCAGCATTAGCAAATGCTGATCGGGTGGTGGTGGTGGTGGCGTTAGCCCAGCCCAGCCTTGATCTTGATGGCCTCAGTAGATTTTTACTAAGCGCAGAAACCACAGGTCTTGAGGTGTTACCGCTGCTAAGTAAGGCGGATCTTGTTACACAACAAGATCTAAACCAATGGCTAGAGCGTATAGGAAGTTGGGGATATGAACCGCTTAGTTTTAGCCTTAGTGATTCTCCAGCTATCGAGCGGTTGAGAGAACGTTTAGATGTTGGAATATCAGTTCTTTGCGGCCCCAGCGGTGTTGGTAAGAGCAGTTTACTGAATTCCTTATTGCCTGAGTTGCAGCTTCGCACAGCTGCGGTTTCAGGCAAGTTGCAACGGGGACGCCACACCACGCGCCACGTGGAATTATTCCCATTAGGTAATTCCGCTTTATTAGCTGATACCCCTGGATTTAATAGACCTGAACTCCCAATTAAACCAAAAGATCTAGCTTATTTATTTCCTGAGATTCGTAATCAATTAAAGGCTGGGGTTCTTTGTAAATTTAATGACTGCCGCCATTTGCAGGAGCCCGGATGCGAATTGGAACGCAGCTGGGAGCGTTATGGCTTTTATGCGGAACTAATTAGCCATTAAATCCTGGCAGATTTAGATTTAATCCACCGGTAAGTTCTTCCATTTTCCCTTTCATCGTGGCGCTTGATTGGGCATAGGCATTTTGTAAAGCTTCCAGGGTGGCGGCTTCGGTGGCCTCTTTCCCTTGGCTCAATAACTCAGCGGCAAGTTCTACCCGTAGGGGTTGTTGGTTACCGGTTAGCCAAATGCTGGCTAGGCAATTCACGCTGGTGCCTTCAATTTCCATTGCGTCCAGCTCTTCTTGTAGCTTTTGCGCGTCCTGCTGGATTTGCTGTGCCTTTTTGAAAGCTTCTGTGAGCTGTCCGAAGTTGGGTAGTCCGAATCCAGCCATTGTTCTTTTTGTTGTTTTGTTTATGTTAATCCGCAACCTGCTAGCTCTGTAAAACTTCCTAATCGGATCACCTCAGGATGCAGCCAGATACCATGGGCTTTGTTAACTTCCATTTGTAGATATTTAATTAAAGCGTCGATGTGAGCTGCTGTTGCACCACCATTATTAACAATAAAATTTGCATGTAGATCCGATACTGCCGCTGCACCGATGCAATAACCTTTAAGATCAAGCGCTTCAATTATGCGACCTGCTTTTTGTGGTTCAGGGTTGCGAAATACACTGCCGCAACTGGGTAAGTGATA
>NZ_CEXBMR010000006.1:2689-49282 GCF_982614295.1 Synechococcus sp. | reverse complement strand
GCAACTGGAAACCACTAAATTTCAATATTGGTGCAATCGTGTGATTGGCCTAGGTAAATTAGAATTCAAACAAACAGATCCCAGCCAAGAGGCTAGCTGCCTTAAACTTGCAGAAACACTTTGGCAACTAAGTGCAAAGCAGATCAATGCATCTATCACATAAAGCCGCTTAATCAAACATATCGATATCCGTTGCTTTTATCTCCTCCCAAAAGGATTGAAAACCATACCAACCTGCAAGTTCATTTCCAATTTGCTGGCTTGTATAACTTGCCCACTCATCTCTTATTAATTTTGGAGTTCCAGCAGCTTCTGCTAATAGCTGCGCTTGGCAGCAACGCTCCATTGCAATAAACCAAAACGCAGCTGAATCTATTGTTTCACCAACAGTGAATAAACCATGGTTTTGATGAATTGCAGCTTTCCCAACCATGAAATTATCTGCAAACTTATTGGCGGATTCCTGCTCTAATACCACCTTGCCGCCATCAACTGAAATCAATTGATGCTGTTTATAAAAACTGCATGCATCTTGAGTAATTGGATCAAGCTGTTTACCAAGGCTTGAAAATGCTTTGCCATAGGGTGAATGGGCATGGGCTGCTGCTATCACTTCAGGCCTTCTTTGATGAATCGCCGCATGCAATACAAATGCAGCACGATTAACAGGCAATTCACCAATCACAACATCACCTCTATGATTTACTAATAATAAATCACTAATGCACACCCTCTTAAACGACATTGCAAATGGATTTACCCAAAAATGATCCATGTATTCAGGATCCCGGGCCGTGATATGACCAGCCACACCCTCTCCAAAACCCAAGTCACCAAATATCCTTAATGCACCTACCAAACGCTCCTTACGATGTTGCCTTTCCTGTTTTAGATCAGAAAAAACTGGTGGCGCAAATTTCCTCAGTTGCTTTGGGGTGAGCTGAACCCCATCAATTTCATACATACCAACAAACCGTAACCACCAGAAATAAACCTAAAACCCACACCAAACGCGGCAACCAACCATGGTTTTAAGCGCCAGAATAAAATTCATAAGCATCCAATCACTGCCCAATGGAATCAGCTGGAATCACCCTTGGCCAACTTCTACCGCTACTAACAGTGCTGTTCAGCATCAGCTTGTTTGTGTTTGGCAGCACCGGTGGTTACTACGACACTGATTCCTACGACGGCAATGGCACAGCCCACTAAGGCTGAGGTTTTAATTGTTCTGCCTCTGGGCATTCACCTTGCTCAGCCACGATCAAATCCTCAGAAGCAGCACTACGGCTGAAAAATGCTAATCGGGTGCTCACTGCACCAATTGAATCGATCCGCACAATTTCTTCCCAACTGTGCAGTTCGTCTTCTTCCTCAGCGTCGTAACGCAAAGTAACGCAATCGCCTTCAATCTCCAGGATTTTGGCCTGTTCGATCCAGCGTTGCTGATCTCGCAGAAATACCCACACCGGGCGTTGTTCTGCGCTGAACTGATAGAGCTTGCGTTGCAACATGGTCGAGGCGCTCCCGCGCGCTATCGCCATCCTAGGCAGGCTCCGCCACTATTTTGCAGCGATGACAACAACTTCACCAGCTTTAAACACCGAAGCGATCCGCCTGCAGCTGCGCAGCTGGCCGGAAGTTGAAACCTACCTACTGCGCTGCAAGGGAATAATCGTTCCACTTGGTTCCACCGAACAGCATGGCCCCACTGGTGCAATCGGCACCGATGCCCTCACAGCAGAAGCTGTTGCCCTTGAGGTGGGGCGCCGCAGTGGTGTGCTCGTAACACCAGTTCAAGCTTTTGGCATGGCTGAGCATCACCTGGGCTTCCCTGGCACCGTGAGCCTGCAACCCAGCACCTTGCTGGCAGTGATGCGGGATGTGGTGCTCTCGCTGGCGGGCCACGGCTTTGAACGGATCTTTGTAATCAATGGCCATGGCGGCAACATCGCCACCAGTCGTGCTGCTTTTGCTGAAGCCTATGGAGAAGCGCGGCGGCGCCAGCTACCTGTAGCCGGGCAATTGCAATGCAAATTGGCAAATTGGTTTATGGCTGGTGCTGTGATGCGGGAAGCGCGGGAGCTCTACGGCGATCGGGAAGGGCACCACGCCACCCCAAGTGAAATTGCCCTCACCTTGCACCTAGAACCAAGCCTCGAACAACTGCAAAAACCCTTAGCGGAAGCCGCACCCGCCGGACCAATCCACGGACCGGATGATTTCCGCCGCCGCCACCCCGATGGCCGCATGGGTTCTGATCCATTTTTAGCAAAAGCAAGCCATGGCGAGCGTCTGCTCGATCTAGCCGCCACCTCCCTCTGCAAAGATCTAGAGGAATTCCTCACCCCTAGCGCCCCATGAGCCGCATCAGCGCCAATGACGTACGCAAAGTGGCCCAGCTGGCGCGGCTGCAATTAAGCGATGAAGTAATTGAAACTTTTACACCGCAGCTAGAGGAAATTATTGATTTTGTTGCTCAATTAGAAGAGATCGATACAACGAATGTTGCCCCTACTACCAGGGCCGTGGAGGTGGTTAATGTATGTAGAGAAGACGTAGTTAATACTACAGAAGTGAGGGAAGAATTATTAGATCTTGCCCCTGAGAGGGAAGGTGATTTTTATCGAGTTCCTAAAATATTGGCCGACTAAGATCTAGGGCCTACTGATGTTTTGTGAAGCAGTGAAATCAACTTTCTTTTATCAGAAAACCTAGGGACAAATGCAGCAAGCCAGCGCAACTTTGATCGATTGCGGCTATGGCTGCGAATTCCGATAATAATATCGTATAAAAAATTTCCAAAATCATTAAAAGATTCAAAGATACCAATTCTTTGTGGTGAACTGTGTTTGTCTAGTAGTGGTTTTGTTGCTCGATAAGCCTTTTGATATAGGAACCAAGGGATCGATGGCCAGAGGTGATGTATGAGGTGATAATTTTGCCCCATAATTAAAATATTCATGGTTTTACCTGGATATACCCGGGCATTGTGCCAACGATTTCTTGAGTGAAAGGGGCGATGGGGCAGATAATCAAAAAACAATCCAAGCGTTACGCCCACCATCAATGCTGGAGCAAACCAGCAATTAAATACAAATTGCAAGTTCCCCCCCTGAGCAGCCGCAACAATAATAAAAACAAAGATTGTGCGCGCTAGGGCCCATTCAAATAATTCATATCTACGCCACAAACGCCGCTGGAAAAAGAAATATTCGTGATAGAAAAATCTTGGTGCTATCAGCCAAAGGGGGCCAAAAGTTGAAACGATATGGTCTGGATCATGTTTTGGATCATTTACATGGGCATGGTGTTGAAGGTGCACCCTTGTGAAAACAGGAAAGCTAAATCCCAAAAGCAAAGCTGCCCCATGGCCCATAAAGGCATTCCAAAAATTATTTGGATGGGCTGCGTTATGGCAGGCATCGTGGATAACAGTGCCCTCTAGATGCAGAGCAAGGAAACCTGTTAAAACTAAAACTGGCAGAGCCCAATGGCCAACAAACCAACCCCAAATAGTTAGGGTAGCTAATAAATATCCGCCAATAAATAATCCCAGCGTTGGATTCCACGCGGGAGGGGGTTCAACAAATTCGCGGGGCACTGATCGCAGCGCTGCAGAGTCGCTCATGAAATCCAGCCTAAAAAGCCACCAGCGCAAGAGCCAGGAAGTTGATTTTAGCCGTTTTCTTTAGCGATGAGCTGGGGCAGCAACGTGTGGGTGGGTTGGCGGCGACCAGGCCTTCCGCAACTCAAATCCAGTAGCCCCATCACCTTGTCTGGGGGAAACGTATTTGCTACCCAACGAGCCTCCAATTCATAAAGGCGTTGATCTGGGGGATATGCAGAAAAAATATGCAGCTTTTCCTGCGCCGGGGTGGAAGCCATCATTTTCTGTTGCAGCTGATCTAACCCCTTGGAAAGGGGTGCGGCCTCCCTACAGATCTGCATCACATGAACCGATTCATGGGCAAGGGTGTTCCAGTGGGTTTCCGCTTGGGGCGGCATGGTGTTTTTACACATCAAGATCTGGCCGATGCGATGGTTGTAAAGGCCCTCCAACCCCTTGGAGCAGCTATTGGAATGCACCACCTTCACCCCATGGAGCGCAAGGCGCTGCTCTAACTCCTGCAACTGCAACCAACTGGCGGCCACAGGGGTTGGGAATCCAGCGCTCAACTGATGAAAAGAGCCTTGCAAAGGCAAGGCAGAACCAAGTGATGCCGCAGCTAGGAAAGAAACCAGCAGTGCACGCGCCGCCAAGGCAGGAGCCCATAATGACAAACCATGGTCTCGAGAGACCAGTGCTGCGACTAGCTACATATTTATTTTAGATTTATGCCCACCGGGGGACTTGAACCCCCACGACCTAAGCCACTGGTACCTAAAACCAGCGCGTCTACCGATTCCGCCAGGTGGGCGTATTAGCAACTCTAAACAGCGCTTGAATATGGGCAGCCTTAAACCACCCATTGCTGGCCAATTTGATTGGTGTGCTGGCCCTTATTGCCGGCCTCTTACTGCTTTTCCTGCCGTTGCTGGCCTCTGATCTAACTCGCCCCCGAGATAGTTTCTGGGGTGCCCTAGTGCTGCTGCTAGGCCTGGTGCTGATTACCACCGCCGAGCGGTTAAGGGGTGCCCCAATGCTTGCGGTGCTTTGCGCTGGATTGCTAATAGCTCGATTAACAAACGAGGTGGCCGCTAACCGCTGGAATGCCTTAGCCCCTCAACAAAAAGAACAGCTTGCCGATCTTGCCCTCTGGCGCCAGCGCTTAGTTGCCACAGCAAAAAGGCTCCAAACCCTGTTCGGTTCATTAAAGAAAGCAAACCAAAAACCAGCAGCAACAAAAAAATGGGTGCGCGTGGATAATCAACAGCTGAATGCCCCTGCAGAATTGCAGGCAAGCAAAATCTCTTACAAGGACAGCCTGAACCTGCTGGAAACCCCGTTTTCAATGCGGGCTAATGCCAAAACCCGTGAACCAGAACTCCAAAATTTCTGGCATGAAATAGGCCTATACGAGCAATTAAGCCGCCACAACCCCGGCAGGCCCTTCACCCTGCACGATGGCCCCCCATACGCCAATGGAGCGTTGCATGTGGGCCATGCTTTAAATAAAACCCTAAAAGACATTGTTAATAAATATCAGCTGATGCAAGGGCGGCGAGCCCGATTCATACCCGGTTGGGATTGCCATGGCTTACCAATCGAATTAAAAGTGCTGCAAGGCATCAGCCAAGCGGAGCGCTTAAAACTCAGCCCCCTTGATCTAAGGCGTCGCGCCCATGCCTTCGCCCTTGAACAGGTGGAAATCCAAAAGCAGGGCTTTCGCAGGTGGGGGATCTGGGCTGATTGGGATAGCCCTTACTTAACACTGCAAAAGAAATATGAAGCGGCTCAAATTGATGTTTTTGGCCGCATGGTGCTGGCGGGCCATGTATATCGCGGCCTAAAGCCTGTGCACTGGAGCCCCAGCTCCCGCACAGCCCTTGCAGAAGCTGAGCTCGAATATCCAGATGGCCATATTTCACCGAGCGTTTATGTGGCCTTTGCGGTGCTTAAGCCCAGCCCCGCATTAGCTGCATGCCAAGCCCTTGAAAATCTGCAGCTCGCAATTTGGACCACCACCCCCTGGACCCTGCCCGCAAACCAAGCAGTGGCCGTGAACGGTACACTTAATTACGCCGTTTGCGCTGATGGGAAGGGTCGCACTTTAATCATTGCAGAGGATTTAGTAGAAAATCTACGCACAAAGTTAGATCTGAATCTAGAAAGTTTATTTATCATTAAAGGTGTTGATCTTGAAGGCACTAGCTATCAAAACCCCATCTTAGATCGCATTAGTGAAGTAGTAATAGGTGGCGACTACATCACAACTGAAACCGGCACTGGCCTTGTGCACACTGCCCCAGGCCATGGTGTGGATGATTTTAATACCGCCAAAACCTACAATCTCCCTGTTATTTGCCCCGTAGATGAGGGGGGCACTCTCACCGCAGAAGCGGGTATCTTTGCAGGCTTAAATGTATTAAAAGATGCTAATTCTGTGATCATTAGTGCTTTAAAAGAAGCCAATGCTCTTCTCCTAGAGCATCCATATGAACACCGCTACCCCTACGACTGGCGTACAAAAAAACCAACGATCTTCCGTGCTACAGAACAGTGGTTTGCATCTGTTGAAGGCTTTCGCAGCGAGGCGCTTAAGGCCATATCAGAAGTGGAGTGGATTCCAACAAGTGGGCGCAATCGCATCGAAGGAATGGTTAAAGAACGTGGCGATTGGTGCATAAGCCGCCAACGCACTTGGGGGGTGCCAATCCCGGTTTTCTACCATCGCAGCAGTGGAAAAGTGTTATTAAATAGCGAAAGCTTAAATCATATTCAAGCCCTGATTTCTAAACATGGCGCTGATGTGTGGTGGGAAAAAGATGAAGTAGATCTGCTACCCGAAAGCTATGCCGCAGAGGCAGATCAATGGCGCAAAGGCACAGACACAATGGACGTGTGGTTTGATTCAGGCTCATCCTGGGCCAGTGTTCTTGGTGAAGAAACAGACCTCAATTATCCAGCAGATCTCTATCTAGAAGGCTCTGATCAACATCGAGGCTGGTTCCAAAGCAGTTTGCTCACTTCAGTGGCTGTGAACGGCTGCGCCCCCTACTTAAAAGTATTAACCC
Source organism: Synechococcus sp. (assembly GCF_982614295.1). Lineage (NCBI taxonomy): Bacteria > Bacillati > Cyanobacteriota > Cyanophyceae > Synechococcales > Synechococcaceae > Synechococcus > Synechococcus sp. Next base: position 42,604 of record NZ_CEXBMR010000006.1, on the reverse strand, counting down.
ATGGCTTCACCCTTGATGAAAAAGGGCGCAAAATGAGTAAATCATTGGGTAATGTTGTAGATCCAGCTGTAATTGTAGAGGGGGGCAAAAATGAGAAACAAGAACCCGCCTATGGCGCTGATGTATTAAGGCTTTGGGTGAGCTCAGTTGATTATTCAGCTGATGTGCCGCTCGGATCTGGCATCCTTAAACAACTTGGCGATGTGAATCGCAAGGTAAGAAATACAGCTCGATATTTATTGGGCAATTTACATGATTTCAATCCCAAAGAAGATGCCATAAATTATGAAAACCTACCATTATTAGATAAGTGGATGCTATATCGCACAGCTCTTGTGATCGATGAGGTTACAGAGTATTTTGAAAATTATGAATTCTACCGTTTCTTTCAAACGCTTCAGAATTTCTGCGTTGTTGATCTCTCTAATTTCTACCTTGATATCGCCAAAGATCGCCTTTATGTAAGTGCAGCAGATTCCCATCGCCGCCGCAGCTGTCAAACAGTTTTAGCTTTAATTGTAGAACGTTTAGCTGCTTTAATTGCACCGGTGTTATGTCATATGGCAGAAGATATTTGGCAAAATTTACCTTACGAAGTTAGTGAGAAATCAGTATTTCAACGGGGTTGGCCCGCAGCCGCAAACGAATGGAAAGGCGAGCTGCAAATAAGCCTTAGTTCAAATGTAACCAGCTTGATCGAATTGAGATCCCAAATAAATCGTTTATTGGAGAGCTGCAGAAACAAACAGGAGGCTGCGTCGATTGGATCTTCCCTTGAAGCCCAGGTGCAGATTGAACTTGGCCATGGCGATCAAGCTGATGCCCTCACAACCGCTCTTCAACAATTAGCTGCTAGCAATTACCCGGAAGTTGACAACTTAGCAGATTGGTTATTAGTTAGCGAACTATCATTCAACTCCGCTCCATTTACTGAACCTCTGGCTGAATTTTGCAGTGATGGCGTTACCTTACGGATCGCCCGTGCCGCTGGTGAAAAATGCGAACGCTGCTGGCATTACTGCACAGATATCGGTGAAAATGCAATTCACCCAAGCATCTGCGGACGTTGCATTGAAGTGATTTTATAACTTTTATAAGTTATTAATTAGTTATTAATTAGTTATTAATTGGCAACTTCTGAGTTAGCTAAAACCCTCCCGCCAAGCGACCCTGGCGCGGCAAGCGCACCAGCAGCCATTGGATTACCCCCACCCCATAAGCCGCAAGCCCCAAATAACCAAAGAAGCCAGATACTGCGGCTGTCCATTGGGCGCCAAAGAAGAAGCCCAGCACCAAAGCCAGCACCCCTTGGAAATGACCCGGCGCCTCTAGCCAGAGGGCGCAGCTAGCTGCTGGTGCTTGCCCCCAAGCGCAACCCAAGGCCATTGCACTCAAGCCAAATCCCAGCAGGCTTAATGCCGTTAAGGCCCAACGCCACAGCCGCATCGTGAAAGGCAAGGCTCGAAACGGCGGCAGATCGGCCAACTCTTCATTTAGATCTACCCAAAACCACAACGACACCACAATTAATAACTGGGCCAAGGTGGCCGTTATGAATGCCATTGGCCTAGCTGCTGCCATCAGCAGCACTGTTATCCCCAGCAAGCTGCTCACTTTCCAATACAAATTCAGCAATCGCACCAAAGCAGGCTCCTGCCGCATTGCCGCCCACACCAGTAACACCAGTGGCAAACCCACGGCAAACACCAGCTCCAAGCGATAAATCATCCACACCAAACTGCGTAGCAGAGGAAGGGCCATGGAAAAGATTGAGTTTGGGCCATTATCCGCAACATGATCCGCAATCAGTTCAGCACTGGCATTAAGGTCGAAAAACTATCCGCCCCTTCATGCTGCAACTGTTTAAAGGCAGCAAATCCACTCCTCTGGTGCGCACTGCCCTTTCCCAGCAGCCTGCACTAGAGCAAGCGGTTGCTGAATTAGCCCAGCAATTGAAAGGGCTTGGTGAGATGGATCTCGCCCTTGTATTTGCCAGTAGTAGTTACGCCAGTGATCTACCAAGGCTGCTGCCTTTGCTGCAAAAGCAATTGCGCTGTAGCCACTGGCTCGGCGCTTGCGGTGGTGGCGTAATTGGCACAAATACAACCGGAATACCGCAAGAAATCGAATCCGGCCCAGCTATCAGCATCACTTTGATGCGCTTACCGGGGGCAAAACTGAGCCCATTTCAGATCAACCTCAACAAATTGCCCGATCTCGATGGACCACGGGAACCATGGATGGAGGCCGTTGGGGCAGATCCAGAAGCCGGTGGGGCGATGTTGATCTGGATTGATCCAGCCAGTAGTGGCATAAACGATCTGATCAGCGGCCTTGATTACGGTTACCCAAGCATGGCCAAGCTCGGCGGCTTGGCTGGTCAACACAGCGCAAACCATGGTGGTTTGTTTTTTGGCGATCAAGTTTGCAACGGTGCTGTGGGTTGCGTGATCAGCGGCACCTTCAGCCTCCAGCCATTGGTTGCTCAAGGCTGCCGGCCGATTGGCCCCATATTTGAAGTGGCTCAAGCTCAACGCAATGTGCTGCTTGAATTGCGCCAAGGCGATGCCTTGCGGAACCCCCTAGCAGCTTTACAAGGCCTGATCGGCGAGCTGCCCAGCAGTGATCGAGATCTACTGCGCAATGCCCTGTTTGTGGGTTTAGGAAAGGAGAGCTTCAGCATGCCAAATCCAGAAACACCACAGGTATCGCCCTTTTTAGTGCGCAATTTGATGGGTATGGATCCGCGCCTTGGCGCAATTGCTGTAGCCGATCGCTTACGCATTGGGCAGCAACTGCAATTCCAATTGCGCGATGGCAACAGCTCGCGCCAGGAATTGCATGAACTGCTAAAAATCCAGCAGCAGCAACAGCCAAAACCTCTAGCTGCCTTGCTTTTTGCCTGCCTTGGTCGCGGCAAGGGGCTCTATGGCGAAGAAAATGTTGACGTGGGCCTCTGCCGTGATCTTTTCCCTGATGTGCCCGTTGCCGGTTTGTTTTGCAATGGTGAGATCGGCCCCGTGGCAGGCAGCACCCAAATGCATGGCTACACCGCAAGTTGGGCTTTTCTTGTGCCAAACCCTGAGCTAGAGCCCGGTAAGTAGTTGCGGCAACACGTAAATCCCCTCAGCAGTTTTTACCAACTGGAACGCCAGCTGCCAGCAATTGCTGAGCTGTTTCCAGATCCAGCCCTTCCCCTCCACCTAGATATTGGTTGTGCCAGGGGGCGATTTCTTTTAGCCCTCGCTCCCCAAAGGCAAAACCACAATCACTTAGGCCTTGAAATCCGCAGGCCATTGGTGGATTTAGCGGAGGCTGATCGCCGCAAGCTGGAACTAACGAATCTCTATTTTCTTTTTTGTAATGCCAATATTAGCCTTGAAGATTGGCTACAACAATTACCACCAAATCTTTTGAAGCTGGTAACAATTCAATACCCAGATCCATGGTTTAAAAAAAGGCACCACAAACGCCGAATGGTGCAACCATCTTTAATCACTGCCCTAGCGAAGGCGATGGCGCCTGATGCACAACTATTTCTGCAAAGTGATGTGCCCGAGGTGATTCGCTTAATGCTGGAGGCTGTTGATAATTGCCAGGCTATTGATAACACTCATGTTTTTTACCCCTGCGATGGCGGCAGCTGGATGGAGCTAAACCCTTTCCCTTATGCCACTGAGAGGGAAGCTCAGGTGCTCGAAAAAAACCTGCCTGTTTATCGCAGGCTCTATGCAAAACGCGCTGGCTCCATAATCCAAACCAACTAAGTTTTAAAAGTGCCGTTTATGGATTCAACCCCTGCGATCCCGTGGTTGCTGCGTTGGCAGGGGCTATGGCATAGAGGCGCAAAATCAAGCCGGTTACAACCTCTATTACCACAGCTGGCGGGGGGGTTATTGGTGGCGCTGCTGCTGCTGCTACCCCTCGCCGATCGCGGCGGGCTTGGCTTATTGATAAGCGCTTGCAGTGTGTTGTGGCTTGTTTGGTGCCTTTCCGCCCCCCCAAGTTCAAAACCGCTGGGGGCAATTAATGGCTGGTTGCTGGCTTATCTCGCCTTGGCGCTGCTCGCCACAGGGTTCTCGCCCGTGCCTGCTGCTGCTGCAAAAGGTTTATTCAAATTATTGAGTTACTTAGGCGTTTATGCATTGATGCGCAGGCTTTTGGATGAAGCCCCCCGTTGGTGGGATCGATTACTCGCTGGCCTGCTGCTGGGTGAGCTAATTACTGCCGTGATCGGCTTGCGGCAGTTATATGGCAACACCACTGAGTTGGCTCGTTGGGCTGATCCAAATTCTGTTGCTGATGGCACGCAGCGGATCTACAGCAGCCTTGAAAATCCGAATTTACTTGCTGGATATTTAATCCCAATCTTGCCGCTTGCCTTAGTGGCTTTGCTGCGTTGGAAGAGCCCTTGGTTGCGCTTATTTGCCCTTACTAGCTTTGTATTAGGTGCCGTTGCAATGCTGTTCACCTACAGCCGAGGCGGCTGGATTGGCATGGTGCTGGCCCTTGCTGTTTTAGGCCTACTTCTATTACTGCGTTTCAGCCGTTTACTAGCAGCTCCTTTAAAACGCTGGTTGCCGCCATTAGTAATCGCTTTTGTGGTGCTGGCCTTAGTGGTTGCAGCCGTGAAGGTGGAACCACTGCGGGTGCGGCTGATGAGCATGGCTGCCGGCCGGGAAGATAGCTCCAACAACTTCCGCATCAACGTGTGGTTAGCAGCTATCGAGATGATTCAAGATCGCCCCTGGCTTGGTATTGGCCCTGGAAACACAATTTTCAACTTGATCTATCCCCTTTACCAGCAGCCGCGTTTCACCGCTTTAAGTGCCTATTCAGTGCCCCTTGAACTTGCAGTTGAAACCGGCATTCCCGGTTTGCTTGCGGTTTTTGGATTGCTAATTACAAGCTTAAAAATTGGCTTCAGCCAGATCCATAGAGATTTGTTTTTAAGCCTGCCTTGCCTTGGTGCAATTGCTGCTTTGGTGGGGTTAGCGGGCCATGGCTTTGTAGATACGATCTTTTTTAGGCCTGAGGTGCAAATCAGCGGCTGGTTTGTGCTCGCAACCCTTGGCGCCAAAAAAACGGATGACTAAATCAATCGTTTTAGCTGGATTTGATGCCGGCCAAACCCATACCCGCTGCCGCCTTGCTTTAGCTGATGGCACCGTTTTAGCTGAAGGGGAAGGCAGTGGCGTAAGCCACCTCAGCAGTGCCGGCGGCCCAGAACAATTTCAACAAGCCCTACGCAGCAGCTTTAATGCGGCAAGCAGTTGTTGTGAATTAAAAGAGCCAATCCAAGCTGCTGCGATTGGGGCCAGTGGCATTGAGCTCCATAGCCCCACTCAAGGCCTTGGCACCCGTTTAGCCCAAGAAACCCTGGCGATGCAGGCGGTTTTGGTAACTGGTGATGAACGCACTGCCCTTGCCGGCGCCTTTCCCGCTGGAGCAGAAGGCATTGTTTTAATCAGCGGCACTGGCGCCATTGCCGTTGGACGCAATCAATTAGGCAAGCAACATCGCTGTGCTGGTTGGGGTTGGTTGGTTGATGGGGTGGGTAGTGCCATGGATATCGGCCGCGACGGCTTAGCCCTCAGCCTGCGGATGGCCGATGGACGCCTCGCCGAAACAAAGCTCAAATCTGTGCTGTGGGCTGCCCTTGGCGTTAGCCAGCCCCATGAATTAAAAGCTCTGGTGGTTGATCCAAGCTTCGGCGCTGCAGGATTTGCCCGCCTTGCCCCTTTGGTGAGCGATCTAGCTGCAAGCGGTGAAATCAATGCCCAAAACGTTATATGCATTGCTGGCGAAGAATTGGCCTTGATGGTGGAGGGGGTAGCTACCGCCCTTGAGATGCAAAAGGTGCCGCTTTGCTGTTTTGGTGGAGCGATCGAACACCTCCCTCCACTGCAAGCAAGTTTTCAGGCTGTGTTGCAACAGCGGCTGCCTGGCTGCAGCCTGCAAAAACCCCTAGGAGATGCCTGCCATGGCGCTTTACAACTGGCCGGGGAGTTACTTATTTAATTCCCGCTCTGCAATTACCGAGAGGGTATTAGTCCAGCGATCTACTAATTCCGAGCTAGAGGCCTCCACCATCACTCTTAGTAGCGGTTCAGTGCCGGAAGCGCGCACTAAAACCCTCCCCTCTGTTGCCATTTCCGCCTCTGCCTGGGCCACCGCTTCCACTAACGGGATGCATTTCTGCCATTCCTTACGGCGTTCACGGTTTGGCACCTGCACGTTTTGCAAGCGTTGCGGATAAGAAACAAAACTCTGGTTGCGGCGATCCGCCAAGGTTTCACCTTTTTCTAAAAGCGCCGCAAGTTGCAAAGCAGTAAGCAAACCATCACCGCTCATGCCGTGATGAGCGCAAAGAATATGGCCCGATTGCTCACCGCCAAGGGCTGCTCCCTGCTGCTCCATAGCTTGATGCACAAATTGATCTCCCACAGCAGTGCGCTCAAGTGCGCCGCCACGGCTGTTCCAGGCCCGTTCAAAACCAAGATTGCTCATCACGGTTGCTATGAGCAACTGTTTTGGCAAGTGGCCCGCTGCCGCTAAAGCAGAGCCCCACATAAACAAAATGTGATCACCATCAACCAAGCGGCCCTGGCCATCCACTGCCAACACCCGATCGGCGTCACCATCAAAAGCAAAACCCATCTCAGCGCCGTGTTGCAACACCGCCTGCTGCAATGGCTCCAAATGGGTGCTACCGCAACCCACATTGATGGCCTCGCCATCAGGGGTGCTATGGAGCTCTATCACATCAGCGCCAAGGCTCCTAAATAATTCCGTGCTGCAGGCAGTGGCAGATCCCCAGCAAAGATCCAACACGATGCGTCTACCGCTGAGCTGGTTATCACCCAGCCCCTGCCGCACTAATTGGCGGTAGTTATTAAGCAGGTCTTGGCGTTGATAGATGTTGCCGCAACGGTTCAGCGCTGGGATTAATTCTCCCCGCAAACCCAACTCAATCGCTTGCTGTTGCCGCCTACCCAACTTGGCGCCACCGGCTGCAAACAACTTGATGCCGTTGTCTTGCGGCGGGTTATGGCTAGCCGAAACCATCACGCCACCTGCTGCCCCGAGCTGTTGCACCAACCGCGCCACAGCGGGTGTGGGGCATAACCCCAGGTTCCACACCTCACGGCCAGCGGCAGTGAGGCCAGCTTCCAAAGCCGCAGACAACATCGCCCCACTAGTGCGGGAATCGCGGCCGATCAACACTGGCCCATCCCCTTGCAACACCTGCCCGCCCCAGTAGCCCACTTGGAGAGCTAATGCGGGGGTCATCAAAGTGCCAACGCGGCCGCGAATGCCATCCGTGCCAAAGCTCACACCTGCAGGAAAAGGGGAACCCACCGGGTGGCCAGAAAGATCAGCCATGGCAGAAAAATCTCTTGCCCGAAGGGTAACCGCAGCTGCTGATCACCAGCTAAAGCCCCCTACTGCCAGCGTTGGGGCCGCCAAGCAAGGGCCGCTAGTTCAATGGCGCCCCAAAGCAGCAAGGCGCCAATTACAGCGCCAGGCAACCACTGAAAAGGTGGAATTGGCCGCAATAACCAACTGCCAAGGCCTAGGGATACGGCTACGGCACAGCGGCGTTTTTGCAGCTCTAAGGGCAAAAGATCTGGCCCTAAATAGCGCTGCAACCGCTGTAAAAACCCGAGCGCTGAATTAAGCAATTTGAATAGCCGGATCAACAAAGCCATTGTTGCCCCCATACGATGCCAGCGCCAATAGAGCAGAAAAGGTGTTGGGCATAGAACAACGGGGAGCAGCGGGATTAGCTGCTGTTGCCTTGGGCACTGCCATTGCTTTAGGGGCATTGCAGCAGCAGCTAGTTCGCCAAAGGCCCAGCCTTAATAGCAACAGCGATTTATCTTTTTTGCGCCGCAGCGCCAAGTTTGATCCCGATCCACAGCGTCGAAGGGAGGCACGCCTAATCCTTGTAGGCCAACAGGTTGATAGCGCCAGCCAATTGGAATTATTGCGGGGGCAAGGCTGGGGGAATCCCAGCCAGGAGAAACTTCTGGCGCCAATCAGCCTCAAATTGGAGGCGCTAGCCCAAGCGCAATTGGGCCAAGCAGAAGCAGCTAAAAAAAGCTGGCAATACCTGTTTAAACAGTTTCCCGCCGCTCCCCCCAGCGCTGATGCTCTTTACGCCTTAAGCAAACCCGTGGAATTGTTTAAACAATTTCCGGCCCATCCCGCCGCCTTAGCAGCAGCGCTTAAGTGGCAACAGCAAAGGGGTGGCAGCGAAGCAGGCTTGCACCTGGCTCGTTATGGCAAGCGCTGGCCTGGTGCCGGGGCAGCAATGGCAGCCGCCTGCAAGCAATCGAAACAGCCTGTGAGCGCTGAAAACAAGCAACTACTGGCAGCTGGCTTAGTTGCCCAAGGGGATCTAGCAGCAGCAAATCGCTGCCTAGGCGATAAAAAAACGAAGCTGCAAGAAGAAGTTGAACCGCTCAGTGCCGTTAGCAAAGCCTGGCAAATAACTAGAGAATTACTTGTAAAACGCCAATGGGCAAAGGCCTACAACTTCCTCGCCCAAGCAAACCCAGATAAACAAAGCGCTCCAATCGCTGCGCGCAGCCGCTTTTGGATGGGGTTATGCGCCTGGCAGCAGGGCCAAACAGCAGAGGCAAGGGCTATTTGGCAAAACCAATTGCAGCAATATCCCTATGGCTATTACGCCTGGCGGGCCAGTGTTCGCCTAGGGGTTGCAGCGCCAGCGCCAACGCAAGCTGCAAACAGGGCTGGTTTACTGCCCGCACCGTTAGCAAAATTAGAAAGCCTGGGCTTGCATACTGAAGCTTGGGAGCATTGGCGCACCTGGCGCTTGGGCCAATCGGCGCAAACAGCGGCAGATCTTTGGCGGGAAGGCCAGTTGCGGCTTGCGGTGGGGGATCGCTGGCTAGGGCTTGCTCAACTTGATAGCGCAGCCCTGGCTGGAGTAGCCAGCAACAAAGAACAACAAAGCCTTCTGGAGAGGCAGAGGCATCCATTAAGTTTCAGCGCAGAACTTGGCGCTGCTGCTCGCAAAGCGGGGATCGAACCACTGCTGCTCCAAGGGGTAGCCCGGCAGGAATCACGGCTAAATACAACGGTGCGGTCGCCGGCTGGGGCGGTGGGGCTTCTGCAACTGATGCCCGCTACGGCGCAGGAACTAGCAGGGGCAAAACTCACGGATATGGAGCTGGAAAAAGCAAGCCTTAATTCCCAACTAGGGGGGCGCTATTTAAAACAAATGCTTGTGAAATCAAACGGCAATATCTTCCTTGCTGTTGCCAGTTACAACGCCGGGCCAGGGGCAGCTGGCAGCTGGCTAAATGAAACATTGCAGCAAATTCCTGAATTATGGGTAGAAGCAATTCCATACCCTGAAACTAGAATCTACGTAAAAAGTGTGCTCGGTGGCAAATTTAGCTACGAACAAATAAGCCGCCTTAAATAAATTAAATATATTTAATTGTTTAACTTACCGACCCCCTAGAAGCCCAAGCTCGATTAAGTTTCTTACTATTGGCCATTGAAGCAATTCCAGGTGCATCATTTCACCATAGGTTATAAAAAACATTATAAATGCAGTAAATCCAAACAAAGCCAGCCATGATGATGGCCAAATTCTTAAACGCACTAAATCAAGCCTCGCCAGCAATAACGCACTGGCTAACACTAAAAAATCTGAGAAGCCTGGAAGATACAGCAAGTACATGCCTCCAACCACAACCAACAAAAGAGTTAAAACAAGCGTTAATACCTTACTTGCTGCCATAAATAAAGACAGCTGACGTAATACTAAATCTGGTAATGTGCAGAAAAGTGTAATAACAAATACTTGGGCTAAATTAAAAATCCAGAATGCTTCATCCACCATTGTTGCGTCTATCCCACCACCCCTGATTCCATCTTGTTCAAATCCCCAATGAACACCCAAATAAAAACTAATCAACCCCAGCAGGCTGATCATCGGTGCCCTGATAGGCAGTAGTAACAATTTCGCAGATCCGTTCATAACAAAGATGCGTTTAGAAAAAATGCTGTTGTTAAAGGGTGAGGCTGATGGCATCCAGGGGGCATACCGCTATGCATTGTTCGCAAACAACGCAGCGGCGCAGATCAAACTGCAATTGCCATTTTGGTGCCCTGCAACTCAAAGCACCACTAGGGCACACACTGGAGCAGATGCCGCAATCCACGCAACGCTCCGGATCGATATGTATTTCTCCAGCGGCACTGGTGATCTCTAGCCCAATATCCCTTAACCATTGCTCAGCTGCCGCCAGCTCATCTATATCGCCGGAGAGTTCCACCACCATGGTGCCCCTTTGATTTGGGGCCATTTGGGCCTTGATGATGCGGGATGCCACGTCGTAATCAACCGCCAGGCGGTAAGTGATCGGCTGATGCACCGCTTCACGGGGAAACAGCAGTGTGAGCCTGCGTTTCAAGGCAAGATTTTCATAGTGCTGCCAGCATGGCAGCGATTCTTATTTCTGGCTGCCATGGGAGCTTCCCCCACCCCTGCTCGCCGCATACCTCAATTGGTATTGCTAGCTGTTGCCCTGCTGGTGGTGGCTATCACCTGGCTGCAAGGAACCCTCGGCCCTGGTGATCTGCTCGATCAATTGGCGCGCCGTTCGGTACCCCTAAATCAAGCCCTAAGCAACGGCAAACCAAGCCTTGTGGAATTTTATGCCGATTGGTGTGAGGCCTGTCGCAGCATGGCACCTGCCATGGCAGACCTCGAAAAACAACATCCTGAAATCAATTTGGTGATGCTCAACGTTGATAACCCCACCTGGCAACCTGAATTGCAACGCTGGCAGGTAAACGGCATCCCACACCTCCAACTTTTTGATAGCAAAGGGGAATCGGTGGGTCGTTCGGTGGGTTTGCGTTTGAACGCTGAATTACTAAGCCTTGCTGCTGCCTTAAGCGAAGGCCGCTCCCTTCCCGATCTAGCTGGGGTTGGAGCGGTGAGCAGCCTGGATGATGAATCTAAAATCGGCCGAGAAAACTCAATAAATTCAGCGGCGGCGGGTCCGCGTAGCCATGCTTAATTCACACAGCAAATTCACCAATTGCTGATCCGCATCCCGCACCGCTAGCCGGGCCATGCCTGCTGCTAACTGCGTTAGCGGATCTGCGCTCCCCTCGGCGCCCCTTAAACGAGGGCCTAGCAAACGCCAAAGCATGCGGCTCAAGGGCTGCCCCTCAGGTTGATGCTGCAGCATTAATACGGCTGCGCCAACCGCCATACATGCCTCGGCGTTAGCTACTTGATGATTATCGGCCGCTTGGGGGAAAGGCACCAATAGGGCAGGGGTGTTGCAGGCCGCAAGTTCGCTGATGCTGCCGGCCCCAGCCCTACTTATTGCCAGGTTGCAATGCTGCAATAGGCCAGGGATTTCGTTGCTGAATTGCCGCTCCACATAGCCGGGATGCTGCAGGCTGCCGAAATCTGGATCATGGCTGCCGCTGAGTTGCACAACTCTGCAACCCTGAGCTAACAATGCCGGCAGCAGTGGCCGCACCATCCGATTCAGCCCCAATGCCCCCTGGCTGCCACCAATCACCAGCAGCAAGGGCCCCTTTCCCTGTGGCACCCACTCAGGGCAAGGGGCTGGGGCAAGAAAGCCCTGCCTAACAGGGGTGCCGGTAACCAGGGGGTGGCATGCGGGTAGAAATTGTTGCGCCTGGGGAAACCCAAGGGCAACTTTTTGGCAATAGCGGCCAAGCAAGCGGGTAACGCGGCCTGGTGTGGCATTTGATTCATGCAACACCACAGGAATGCCGCACCATTTAGCTGCCAATATTGCTGGGGCAGCTATGTAGCCACCAGTGGTGAATACCACCTCGCATTGCTGACGGCGCAACAACTGCGCAACAGGAATGGTGCTCGCAAGCAACTGCCACAACTGCAGTAGTTTTTTAAAACCACGCCCCTGCAATCCGCAAGCCCGCACCGTATGCAACGGGTAATGGGTTGGCACAAGCTCACGCTCGAGGCGATCAGGCACCCCAAGCCAGCTCACCTGCCATTCAGATGGCATGCAATCTGCCACTGCGAGGGCCGGGAACAAGTGGCCACCAGTGCCGCTGGCAGCGATCAAAAGCCGGGCCATGAACTTTGGGCAGGCGGCGCCTAACTTAAGGCTAGTTAGTGCATTTTTCGTGTTTGTTTCCCTGCGGCGTTTATTTCCCCACGCCCTTGGAGCCTTAATTGCCTTAGTGCCGATCTCCGCAATACAGACCAGCGCCCAAGCACGTTTGAGTGAAGATTTAGTGCGCGCATTGGAAAATGCACTCAATAGCAACAACAGCGCTGGCCTCAATGCTCTTTTAGAAAAAGGACCAGGCCTAAACCCCGCCGGCTTAGAAAACAGGGTGCAAATGCTGCGTCAAACCTTTGGAGATGCCCGCTGGCAATTGAGCAATGGGCCAGATCTCAAAGACGGCCGCAGCACTCTGCTCATAAAAGTTACCGGTAGCCATCAAGAAGCAGGCCGTAGTTTTCGCTTAGAAGCAAATCAAAAGTTAGCGGTGCAACAAAACGGTAAAAAGTTAAGTTCCCAAGAAATAATTGGTCAAGAATCTATATTGCGCAGCGGCAAAAAAGATCTTGAAGTAAGTGTAATAGCCCCGGAGGAGGTATTAACAGGCCAGCGTTATGATTTTGATGTGGTGGTGGATGAACCGCTAAAAGATGCTGTTCTAGCTGGCGGCGTTGTGGAAGTATCCAAAGAAGCAATTGCTAATTTGCGCAGCCCTGAAATATCTCTCGGTGCTTTAAATGGCGGCGGTATTTTCAAAACAATCCAGGCTACATATAAACCAGGAAGCCAATCTTGGGCTGTGCTTTTAATGCACCCAGAAGGCACAGTTAGCGTGAGCCGCATGGTGCGGGTGGTAGCGCGCCGCTAATTGCGGGAGTTTGCAAAATAAATATATTTAGCGTCCCAGTATTAGTGCAAGCGCGAATGCCAACGCGAATACTAGTAGCCACCAACGGGCCTTGCGGCCCATCGGTGCTCCGCGGCGGGGCAATAAGCGCCCCCCCTTACGTTGTTGCCAAAACTGCTTAGACAGTTCCCGTTCCCGATCAGTAACCACAACAGGCGATCAAATCAAGCCTCATTGAGGGCAGCTACCCCAGGCAACACCTTGCCCTCCAACAGCTCAAGGCTGGCACCACCACCGGTGGAAATATGAGACATCTTGTTTGCAACACCAACCTTTTCAACTGCTGCAACGGAATCGCCACCACCAATAATCGTGCAACAGCCGCTGCCGCTTAATTCGGCCAGGGTGTGGGCAATGGCATTTGTGCCGGCTGCAAATTTATCGAATTCAAAAACACCCATTGGGCCATTCCAAATCACAGTTTTGCAATCAGCCAAGGCCGCTTGAAACGCTTTGATTGAATCTGGACCAATATCTAAACCCATCCAGCCATCGGGGATCACATCAATTGCCACTGTTTGAGTGTTGGCATCAGGGGAAAAGTTGTCGGCCAGCACCACATCAGTTGGCAACAACAACTGCACACCCTTGGCAGCAGCTTTTGCCTCTAATTCCTTAGCTAGCTCCAGCTTGTCCTCTTCTACCAAACTCTTACCAACAGCTAAGCCACGGGCTTTGTAGAAGGTGAAGATCATGCCGCCACCGATTAAAACCTTGTCGCATTTATCGATCAACGCTTCCAAAACACCAATTTTGCTGCTCACCTTGGAGCCACCAACAATCGCTGCTAAGGGGCGTTTTGGCTCATCGATTGCACCCTGCAAATATTGCAGCTCTTTTTCCATCAGTAAGCCCGCCACACTGGGTTTGAGGTGAGCTGTTACACCTTCGGTGGAGGCGTGAGCGCGGTGCGCTGCACCAAAGGCATCATTTACATACATATCAGCCAGATTTGCCAACTTGGCAGCAAAAACTGGATCATTTTTTTCTTCCTCTGCAAAAAAGCGCACGTTCTCAAGCAGCACCACATCACCATCTGCCATTGCTGCCACCTTGGCTTCAGCATCTGGGCCGATGCAACTTTCTGTTTTAGGAACAGGCTTGCCAAGCAGTTCAGTTAAACGAACAGCCACTGGTGTTAGCCGCATCGCTTCATTCACCTCACCTTTGGGCCTGCCGAAGTGAGCGGCCAAAATCACCTTGGCACCGTTGCTGATCAGATGATTAATTGTGGGTAAGGCAGCGCGGATGCGGGTGTCGTCGCTTATGGCACCGGCTTCATCGAGGGGCACATTGAAATCAACCCGCACCAGCACACGTTTTGAGCGCAACTCATCAGCGGTGAGAACGGTGAGAGAGCGCTTAGCCATGGGTAAGAATTAAGGGAACGCTGCTGAGATTAACGCGGAATCACTTGCCACAAGCGATTGGCGAGCTAAGACAAGGGTTGTGTTGGTACTGCGCAATAAATGTTCGACACGATTCTGTTCCCCCTAGACCACAGCCGCAGCGCCCTTGATACCGCTGCAACAGCAATGAAAATGGTGCAGCAGCACAACAGCCGATTGGTGTTGCTTTCTGTGGTGGATCCAAGCGACAGCAGCATGGCTAATGCCGAGGCAGTGGCACAACTGCTGCAACAAGCCCACGACACGTTTCAACGGGCCGGCATCAGCTGTGAGGTGATCGAACGGGAAGGTAACCCTGCTTTTGTAATAGGTGATGTGGCCGATGAAATCGAAGCAGATTTAATCGTTATGGGCACCCGTGGCATCAGCCTCGATAGCGATCAACAAAGCACTGCTGCCCGCGTGATTCAACTAGCACCATGTGCAGTATTGGTGGTGCCCTAATGCTTAGTAGCGCCGCTCCGGCGATTCAGTGGTATCCAGGCCACATCGCCAAGGCGGAGAGGGCCCTCAATGGCCATTTAGCAAAAGTAGATCTTGTAATTGAGGTGCGCGATGCGCGCATCCCCAATGCCACTGGCCATCCCAGGTTGCAACGTTGGATCAAAGACAAGCAACACCTTTTGGTGTTAAATCGCCGCGACATGGTGAGCAAAGAAGCTCAGCAGCAATGGGATGCCTGGTTTCGATTGCAGGGCCAAACCCCTTGGTGGTGCGATGCCAAGGTGGGAACTGGCGTTAAACAATTGCAACAGGCAGCAATCCGCGCTGGCAACAGCCTCAACAGCCGCAGAGCCGATCGTGATATGAAGCCGCGGCCAGTGCGAGCTTTGATGTTGGGGTTCCCAAATGTGGGGAAATCGGCCCTGATCAATAGGCTGGTGCGTCAGAAAGTAGTTGCCAGTGCCCGTAGGGCAGGGGTTACCCGAAGCCTGCGTTGGGTGAGATTGGGCCAAGACATTGATTTATTAGATGCACCGGGGGTGTTGCCACCACGGCTTGATGATCAGATGGCGGCTTTACGGCTTGCCCTATGCGACGACATTGGCCAAGCCGCCTACGACTCAGAAGCGGTTGCAAAAGCTTTTTTAACAATGCTCACGCAGCTAGAAGGCACAGCCGCTGCTGGGGTTGCCCCCAATTTGTTGCAAAAGCGCTATGGCCTGGAATTAACGTTTTTGCAATCTGGTGCACCAGATGTGGAGAGTTGGTTTGCGGCTTCTGCCAACCGCCATACCGGTGGAGACAGCCTGCGAATGGCCACCAAACTGCTGGATGATTTTCGAGGGGCCCGCCTAGGCGCTATTTCATTGGAACTGCCTGAAAACGCAATAACTGAGTTCAAAGTTCCTGTTTCAGAACCTTCCTCATAACAAACTTCAACGGCATAGGGCTGCAATACCTGCAGGCAATTGGGCAAATCAATTCCTGCTATCTGAGCGGTGAAACCCCATTCCTCATCTGGATAGTTGAGGTTGAGATTTAGCGCTAAAGCACATGGGATGCCACCCACACGATTTTGCCTGTGCGGGCGGCATGACCGATCACATGCCAGCGGGAGCCCGCTAATTTATCTGCATCCGAAACTCCGCTTACGATTAAATCAACTTCGAGAGTTAATCCTTGAAGTTTGCAGTAATGATTCCACCAAATTTCAACCTTTGCTGTGGGCTCTAAGTGCAAAATACGACTAATAACAAGTAGATCCAAATCCGAGTCTTTTCATGCTGTGCCAGCAGCATTTTAGCCAAACAACACCAGTGCTTGCACTGAAGGATCACAACTGATGTTGAGTAGAGCTTTTTCCAACTGCTGCAGAGCAACCGCATCTAGCCCAGGGCCCATCTCCGGCAGCAAAAATGCCTGGGGAGTGTGCCAGTCGCAGCATGAAACAATCACCATAGATTTATTATCGCCCGCTTTACCTATAGCGTTGCAGCATGGTTCATGCAGAAAACAAATTGGGATTTGGCCAAGGGGAAGGCGAATTACTAGGGTTTACATATCCAAAACCACTACCGATGCGTTTGGATCGTTGGCTTGTTAGCCAACGGCCAGAACAAAGCCGCGCCCGCATCCAAAAATTTATTGATGCCGGTTACGTTGAGGTAAATGGTGTTACGGGCCAAGCTAAAACCCCCCTGCGCCAGGGCGATTTAGTGCAGTTATGGATGCCACCACCAGAACCACTTGAATATCTCAAACCCGAAGCAATACCACTAGAAGTGTTATTTGAAGATAAACATTTAATTGTGTTAAATAAGCCTGCCGGTATCACTGTGCATCCAGCGCCAGGTAATAAAACAGGAACATTAGTTAACGGCTTGCTGCACCATTGCCCTGATCTTCCCGGTATCGGCGGTGAAATGCGGCCCGGCATTGTGCATCGCCTTGATAAAGACACCACCGGTTGCATCGTGATTGCCAAAAGCCAAGAAGCGCTGGTGAAATTACAAATTCAAATTCAGCAGCGGATTGCCTCAAGGGAATATCTGGGGGTGGTACATGGAGCACCAAAAACTACAGAGGGCACGGTGGTGGGCGCGATCGGTCGCCACCCGATCGATCGCAAAAAGTATGCGGTAGTTGCAGACGAGCAAGGGCGGTATGCCTGCACCCATTGGCGCTTGCTAGAGCGGTTTGGCGACTATTCCCTTTTGCGCTTCAAGCTGGATACCGGCCGCACCCATCAAATCCGGGTGCATTGCGCCCACATCGGGCATCCAATGGTGGGCGATGTTAATTACAGCCGTTGCCGCAAATTGCCCGTTGAACTACCTGGCCAAGCACTACATGCGGTGGAGCTTGGCTTAAATCATCCGGTTACGGGGGAAAGGATGATTTTTGAAGCTCCCCTGCCGGGGAGTTTCGAGCGATTGCTAGAGATGCTGCGCCGGCGCTAGAAGCCAGCACTCCGCTGGGCCGCGAAAGCTAATGCACCCGTGAAGCCAGAGTTGTAGTCGATAGCCACCTCATTAGCGATGTAGTCGCTACGCACATCGGCATAAGCAAAGTCGTTGGCCTGGCTGGGGCCCCCTACCAGGGCGCCATAGAGGATATTTTCGTTTGGCAGGCCATTGCGGAAACCATCCCAGCCCACCCCGGAAGCGGCCCGATGGTGGGGCTGCTGGGGCGAGTTATCACCATAACCAACCAAATAACTGGAGTTACGGGGGTTGTCACCGAGGATGTAGTCGATGGTATCCGTGGCCAGCTGGCTGTAGGCGCCATTGGGATCGGTAACGCTATCGGCGTAAACCCCAGCCAGCATCGCCGTATTTGCGGCATAGCGGAGGGAACCCCACTGGCTGATAAAACGCAGGCCCCCAGAAGTTATCTGCACCCCATTGCTGCCATTCACCCAACTGTTCAGCCAGCCCTCCACATCGCTGCGGATCTTGGCATTACCCGTGTCTTCAGCAAGAAGCATAGCGGCGCCGTAGGAGCAGTCATCCCAGTTTTGGGTCCAGCCGTTGCTCAAGCCACCGATCTCGGTGTTATAGAGCTGGAGAGCCTTCTGGCGGTAGGCAGTGCCATCACCACCAGCTGCCTCTGTGGCCCGGGCCAACCAAGCGGCGCCATAGCTGAGTTCGTCTTCGTAGCCACTCCAGGAGTTGTAGTAGCTCTGCACCTCGGTGATTGAGTCTGAATACTTGCCCCGGTAGGTATCGGCAAAGCGATAAAGCGACTCCGCATGGCGCAGCAGTTCATCGGCGTAGGCAATTGAACCGTTCTCCCGAAAGAGAATTGAAGCGGAGGCCAGGGCAGCGGCACTGCCGGCTGTTACGTCGGAGCCGGGCTTCTGGGCGGTAACGGCCATGGCCGGCCGGGCAATGGTTTGGCTTTCGGGGGCGCTCCAAAGAGCATGGTCTGCGGCCACATCACCCACCTGCGCCACAAAGAAACTGGTGTTGCCAGCGGCATCGGTGCCATGGGCCTTGAGCAGGTAATCGCTGCCCCACTTCACCGCCGCCAGCAGTTCATCCAGCTGACCAGTGGCGTTGTAGCCCTGCTTGAAGGCAATCCCCCCCCAGGCCAGGCTGGAGATGGTGGAGGCCAGGGGCATCCCGAATTTGCCGTGGTCACCGGCGTCGAAATAGCCACCTGTGAGGTTAAGGCTGAGCCCCAGCTGCAGGTTGGCGGCGTTGCGATCACCGAAGTACACCCCATCGCGGCCATCATTGAGGCCGGAATCACCTCGCCAGGGCACCCGACTTGTGGCCTCATCAAGATCACCGGAGCGATTTGCCTCATAGAAGAGGAAAGACTTCTGCAGGGCCTCGGCGTAACCAGTGCCATTTCCAATAACTGGGGGGCTTGGCACCACTGGGACTACCGGCACCACGGGAACCACTGGTGTTATGACCACTGGCGGCGTGCTGTTGCCAAACAACTGCGCTGAGCTCAGGGCCCCATCGTTGCCAATGCTGCTGCCCTGGCTGCCATTGAAACCAACGCTCACCGACGACCCCGCCTTAAGCCCCGCCGCCCAGCCAGCACCACTCAGCGTGTAGCGGCTAATCCCATTACCCAAGGCGGTGCTGGTAACAGTTGCCCCCCAGGGGGCGCCACTAATGCTGTGGGGACTATCGAATGTGTAACTCCAATTCTGCAGATCTTTATCACTGCTGTTGGTGATCTTCAGTTCAGCGGTGAAACCACCCCACCAACGGCTACCGCCCACTTCCACGCTCAACCCACCATTACCAACCACTGGGGAAGTAACCACTGGGACTGGGACTACCGGCACCACGGGAACCACTGGTGTTATGACCACTGGCGGCGTGCTGTTGCCAAACAACTGCGCTGAGCTCAGGGCCCCATCGTTGCCAATGCTGCTGCCCTGGCTGCCATTGAAACCAACGCTCACCGACGACCCCGCCTTAAGCCCCGCCGCCCAGCCAGCACCACTCAGCGTGTAGCGGCTAATCCCATTACCCAAGGCGGTGCTGGTAACAGTTGCCCCCCAGGGGGCGCCACTAATGCTGTGGGGACTATCGAATGTGTAACTCCAATTCTGCAGATCTTTATCACTGCTGTTGGTGATCTTCAGTTCAGCGGTGAAACCACCCCACCAAAGGCTACCGCCCACTTCCACCGTCAGCGGCGAACTTTCCAGCAATGGCGAAATCAAGGGGGCTGCACTAATGAGGAGCATTTAGATATTTGAAAGTCAACAACTTCTATGCGAAACAGATCAACCCCATCAATCCGTCAAATGGAGGGTTCTCAGCGGCAATAGCCCTGGCGCAGCCCTTCAACCGCTGCCGCTGCCCGGCTTTTCACCCCCAAACGGCGCAGGATGTCGCGCACATGGTCCCGGGCGGTACTAGTTGCGATATGTAGCTGTTCTCCAATGGAACGGTTGCTTAAACCCTCGGACACCAACTGCAGGATTTGGATCTCCCTAGGGGTCAGCTCCCCTGGAGCATTGTCAGTACAAATAGGCCTATTAAAGGCGGGATCCACAAAACCCTGCCCCTTGCTGAGGCATTCCATCGCAAAAATCAAGGCGCCGGTACGCCCCAAACTTTCCTCCAAAACCACCGCATCGGCCCCCGCCGCCAGGGTCTGTTGCGCCAGCACTTTATGGTTATTAGTGAGTACCAACAAACATCGGTGCTTTGGATTAAGAACTTTGGCCTGACGAATCAGTTCCATCCCAATCCCATCGATGAGATGCTCGGTGGTAAAGATGTAAAAGCTGCCAGATTGCCGCTGCAATATCTCCAAGCCCTCGGTCATGGAAGCGGTCATATGCAACTGCCGTTTGGAGGATCGCGGCAAACCCAGGGCTGTCCCACTAAGCAGGTTGAGCAGGAGCAATCTCGGGTAAACGCAAATCAACACATTTTGATCACGCATCAACAACTTGATAAGGTCAACTCGAGCCTGAATCAAGGCAATATCAATCGGGAAATCCATTCCTGATCAGGGTTGTTGGCCGCCCAGCTCCACCATGGCGTGGGGGGAGAGCTGGGGCAGACGAGAGTTCACCGCCATGGGAAATACCAGCAGGGCAAAGACACTAAGCAGAAACAACTGACTCCCCTGATCCAGCTCATAGGGGCGGCCAGAACCAAATAGATAGGAGGCGAAAGTAATACCCCCCAGATATAAAAACCACCAGGCACCGGCCCTAAACTCAACTCCGCCAGCCCCGCAAACCAGCAGGTATCCAAGGCTGGGCAAAAGGATTAGGGGAACCGCCAGCTGCAGGCTGCCCCATCCACACCAAAAAATCGCCCAGGTGGACAGCACAAAAGCCAGGGGGCACAGCCAGGGGGCGGCTGGCAGCCGATAAGGGCGATGAACCGTAGGGGCTTGGCGGCGCAAGGCCTCGAGGCTAATGGGACCCATGGCCAAGGAAATCACAAGGGCAGCAGTTACAAAGCCCACGGCCTTGGGCCAGCTGGGTCCACCTTGCAGCAACACCAGGCCAATCAACACCGTGGCGGCCAGGGCCACCGACGGCACCCCAGCCCTATTGATGTGGGAAAAGGGGGCTGGCAACAACCTACAACGCGCCAACATCCAGTTAACCCGGGCCGCCGTGCCCATGTAGGCCATCGCCGTGGCACTGGGAGACACCACCGCATCAGTGATCAAGAGGGTAGCCAGCCCACTGAGCCCAAGCCCGAGGGCCACCGCCACCAGTGGTCCCCCATGGGCCGTGAGCTGCAGCCGCCCCCAGCCCTGGACCAACAAAGGCGGGGGCACCGCCAGGAGAAAGGCCAGCTGCAACAACAAATAAATCAGCAGCGATATCGCCAAACCGATACCCATGGCCAGGGGCACATCCCGCTGGGGATTTTTCGCCTCGCCAGCTAAATCCATGGCGGTGCGAAAGCCCAGCAGGCTGAAGAGGATGCCGCCGGTGCTAAGGGCATCAAGCACCCCCCGGGCTTGATAGCCCCCCACCTGCAGGTTGCCCCCATGGGCCGAGCCCAGGATCAATACCAGGGAAACCCCCAGCGGCACCAATAACTTCCAAACGGTGAGGCCATCAATCCAACGGGCTAGGGCCGCCACCCCCGCCAGGTTGATCCAGCCAAACAACAGCAGCAGCAGGCTGGCCAAGCCAATACCCCAGTTGCTAAGACCTGCGGAACCGCCACCGCGGATGAGCCAGGGCAGGCTGCTGCCCAGATATTGCACCGTTGCTAGCACCTCAATGGCCGGCAAGGCCACATAACCCAACCAGGCGGCCCAACCACCAACAAAACCTGAGGTGCGGCCATGGGTGAGCAGTGGAATCTGCGCCAAGGCACCGGAGCTACTCACCAAGGCACCAAGTTCAGCAAAAACCAAGGCGATCAAAAATGCCATTGCCCCGCCCGCCAACCAACTAAATAAGCTGGCCGGCCCTGCGAGCTGAGCCGTTAAGTAGGGGGCAAATAACCAGCCAGAACCGATGGTGCTGGTAACAACGGCCATCACCAAACTAAAAAGTGAAAGCCGCCTTTGCATTTGAACCATTTAAACCACCAGTTGAGGCAGTCTTGGGGAGGCTGCTACCAATTGTTTGGTGATCTCTGCAAGCGGATTTCGCAACAACTTATCCCCGGGCCCCTCCTCAACAATCTTGCCTTGATTTAAAATAATTAAACGATGGCAAAACCCGCTAGCTAAACCTAAATCGTGGGTTACAAAAATAATTCCTAACCCAAATTGATGCTGCAGATCACGCAGCAATTCCAAAACATCAGCTTGAATTTCTGCATCTAACATACTCACTGATTCATCACATAACAAAACACTTGGTTTCAAAATAAGGGCCCTGGCAATTGCCACCCTTTGTTGTTGGCCGCCGGATAACTCACGCGGCAAACGCGAAGCAAAACTAGCGGGCAAACCCACAGCATCCATCAAGGCCAAAGCCATGCTGCGAGCTGCGGCTTTTGTTGCCATGCGGTGAATCAAAAGAGGATCAGCAATAGCGCGCTGAACATCCATTACAGGATTAAGGCAAGCCAGCGGATCTTGAAACACCATCTGCATCCGCTGGCTTGCCACTGCTAGAGGCTTACCAAGCAACAGCACCTCCCCGCCCCGCAAGGGGTTTAACCCCATCAAGGCACGGCAAAGAGTGCTTTTCCCACAGCCGGAAGGACCTACTAACCCAAGGGTTTCAGCAGCATGGAGCCGCAGTGAAACCCCATCAACGGATTTAAGCCAACGGGAACGCCACGGCAGAGAGGGAAGCCTGTGCCAACAACGCACCTGGTGTAATTCCAATACCACTGCTGCTTCTGGCGATTTGGGGGTATCGCCCCCTTCCCGCCGCCGCGCCGCCGCCACCAAACGTTTAGTGAGAGGTTGCTGGGGGTTTTGCAGCACCTGATTAACTGAACCCTGCTCTAGCAAACGCCCCTGCTCCAGCACAGCCATTTGCTCACACCATTTCCCAGCCAAAGCAAGGTCGTGGCTAATCAATAGCAACGCACTGCCCAATTCATCGCAAAGGCTGCAGAGTTCGGCCATTACCTGGGCAGCCACAGCCACATCGAGGCTGGTGGTGGGTTCATCGGCGATTACCAAAGGGGGATTGAGGGCCATCGAAAGGGCAATTGCCACGCGCTGACGCATCCCACCACTGAATTCGTGGGGGTAATTGTTAAAGCGATCAGCTGTGATGCCCACCCGTTGCAGTAAAGCTTCGGCTCGCTGGCGCACCTGTTCGCGCGCAACACCAGGGCGATGGGCCCGCAAGGTGTCAGTTAAATGACCGCCAATACTTAATAACGGGTTCAGGCGAGTCATTGGATCTTGAAATACCAAACCCACCGCTTCACCTCGCAATTTATTCAGCGCCTTGGGCCGCAGGATTCTGGGATCTTGATTACACAAGAGCAAACCACCACTGCTTTTACTGCCAGGGGGTAGTAGCTGTAACACCGCTTTAGCAACTGTGCTTTTGCCGCAACCGGAAGGGCCCACCAAGGCAACACGCTCCCCTCTGTGCAACTGAAGCGTTAGCCCTTGCAACGTGGGTTCGCTGCAACTGGGGTAGGCCACCACCAGTTGGTCTAGTTGGAGCACCAACTGATTTGCAGCTGCTTCCATAGAGGATTAAAGCTTTAGTAATGGGGTTTTTACCCCGATGCTGCATAGCATGGCTGTAATCCGATCGATTAATGCTAAAAACAGCTGATCTGGAAAGCGGTATCGAGGCAGTAACACTGCCTGAAAGGATCCGCTGCTCAAGCAGCTACAACATAAAGCTGCCCGATTGGTTGAAAAAATGCATCGCTAATGTGCCTGTTGGCAATGGCGATAGTTGCCCAACAGATCCAGAAGCACTGCTGGCTTTATCCTTTGATTTTGCTTATCAATTGCATCAAGGCCAAGTAAGAGCGAGCGGTGAGCCTTATATTATTCACCCTGTAGCAGTTGCCGATTTATTAAGGGATATCGGCGGCAGTGCTGCGGTAATAGCCGCAGGATTCTTACATGATGTAGTGGAAGATACCGGTGTAACACTAAACGAAATAGAAGCGCGTTTTGGCTCTGAGGTGAGAGGTTTAGTTGAGGGGGTAACAAAGTTAGGCGGGATTCACTTCACAAACCGCACAGAAGCACAGGCAGAAAATCTACGCAAGATGTTTTTAGCAATGGCTAGTGATATCAGAGTTGTATTAGTTAAACTAGCTGATCGTTTGCATAATATGCGAACGCTTAGTGCGCTGAAACCAGACAAACAACATCGCATTGCAACAGAAACCCGTGATATTTACGCCCCACTAGCAAACCGTCTTGGGATAGGACGATTCAAGTGGGAACTAGAGGATCTGGCATTTAAGGTGCTTGAACCGGAAGCATTTCGTCAAATTCAACAGGAGGTGGCAAGCAAACGCAGCGAGCGGGAAGATCGTTTGGCAACTACGGTTGAATTGCTAAAAAATAAACTTAAAGCTTCAGGAGTAAATGATTGTGATGTTGTTGGTAGACCAAAACATCTATATGGAATATGGAGCAAGATGCAACGCCAACAGAAGGCTTTTCATGAAATTTATGATGTGGCAGCTCTAAGAATTGTTACTTCATCTGTTGAAAATTGCTACCGCGCATTAGCCGTATTGCACGATACTTTTCGGCCGATACCAGGGCGTTTCAAAGATTACATCGGCCTACCTAAACCAAATGGTTATAAATCACTCCATACAGCTGTAATCGGCAGACATAGACCGATTGAAGTGCAAATACGCACATCTGATATGCATCATGTAGCGGAATACGGAATCGCAGCCCATTGGAAATATAAAGAAGGTGGCTCACCTGCCGATGGCGATGAGATGGCACGCTTTAATTGGTTAAGACAACTTGTGGATTGGCAAAAGGAAGGTGGCGGGCAAGATCACAACGATTATTTAAAATCTATCAAAGAAGATCTATTTGATGAAGAGGTGTTTGTATTTACGCCAAAAGGTGATGTTATAGGTTTACGCAAAGGTTCAACAGCTGTTGATTTTGCCTATCGAATCCACAGTGAAGTGGGTAATCACTGCCAAGGAGTGCGTATTAATGATCGCCTTTGCAATCTCACAACCCCATTGCAAAATGGCGATTTTGTTCAAGTATTAACCAGCAAAAGTGCACATCCAAGCCTCGATTGGCTAAATTTTGTTGCCACCCCTACAGCAAGGGAAAGAATTCGTCAGTGGTATAAAAAAAGCCATCGCGAAGAAAATATAATTAGGGGTAAAGAGATTCTTGAAAGGGAGCTGGGCCGTGATGGGCTTGAAAGCTTGATACATAGTGAAGCGATGGCTCGCGTTAGTAAGCGTTGCAATCTTGGCAATGTAGATGATCTTTTAGCTGCCTTAGGTTTTGGAGGTGTTACCCAACATCAAGTAACAAATCGCCTGCGGGAAGAGCTCAGATTGCAGGAAGCAGCCAAGTTACCCGAGGCTAGCAATGAAGAATTAGCAAAAAATCTTTCTGAACAGGCAGAAGTTAGAAGCAACAATATAAATGGCAGCCCAATTCTTGGTGTAGAAGGTTTGGAATATCGCCTTGGCGGTTGCTGTTGCCCATTGCCGGGTGAAACAATAATGGGTGCTGTGGCTTTAGGAAATCACGGCATCACAATCCATCGCCAAGATTGCAGCAACTTGGCTCAAACTCCAGCTGAACGGCGGCTACCTGTGCGTTGGAATCCAAATAGTGGAGATCATCGCCGCAACTACCCAACTCAATTACGAATTGAGGTATTAGATAGGGTTGGAATATTAAAAGATATTCTCATGCAATTATCCGATAGCCGTATCAATGTAAGCGATGCCAGAGTGCGCACTGCTTTTGGTAAACCCGCCCGCATTGATCTACGTATTGAATTAGATAATGCAAGCAAGTTGCAAACAACGCTAAGCCAGATCCGATCCATGGCTGATGTATTAGATATTGCGCGCACTGGAATTGGCAGCTAAAATATAAATATATTGAGATATTGATAACTTGCTTAAATCAATCTAGCTCAACCACCAAAAGGTAAAGACGAATGATGCAACATTATTCTAATTGAACCATCATTTTCCCTAACAAAATTCCATGTTTTATCAACAGTAGTTACAACACCTTTGGAGTCGGTAAACAATACGTTACCCATTGTAGTAGCAGACGGCCCCGCTATTTGAATCACATTATTCACAGCTGTGCAACTGCGCCAATCCTTTAAAGCAAAACCCTTGTCTGATGGATAATTAGGATCATTACCAACGAAGTATGCAAGTGCACCCTCTTTAGTGGCGCGAAAAGTTTGCGCTCCACTGGTGAGGGTGGGTTTAAAAGCCACCGGGCCATATTGATATGCGTAGGCAGAATTAATTACCTGCGCAGCCAGTGGTTTTGCTGCATTAATACCACCGGAAGCATAGGTTGAGCTGATCTTCAATAAGGCATTGCACCATCCGGTTTGGGCCTTTAATACTTGAGCAACAGTTATATTGGAATCGAAGATTTGAACCTTGCTTGCTTCTTGCGCGTGAGACAATGAACTTGACAAGCTCGCAAAAGCAACAAATAGTCCAACCGAAGCGACGAACTTTTTCACTTTTTAAAAAAAATTTTATTTAACTTACCTCAATGCAAATAGCTTGTCAAGCCTTTCAAATGCCCACCAAAGCTTCTTCACCGGCTCGATAGATCTCTGTTGCATATTCAGTCCAGCCGCCTTGGCCCCAATAGCGAAAGCAACTAGTTTGCAGCAATAAAACATACAATAGTGCGGTTTGATATTTAGATGTTTTTGTAATCTCTGGATCTATAATTACCAGATGATCAAACAATTGGTGAAACTTTGCACTTAGTTGATTCATCGGCTCCAATACATTTGCATAACCTTCCACCCAACTTAAATTATTTGTCCAGGAAGCGCCAACCATTGCGCTGGTATCTGGTGGTAATTGATTATCAATCTGCTGCCATAGCTTATATTGCTGCACGGCTTGAATGATTGGAAAATCATCCTCCTGCACACCAGCAGCATCTAATAGCTCCAAATATTCAGTGCCATTAATAGCTACTGTTGAGCTTTGCGTGGCGATGCGCTGATTAGCCTGAATAAAAGCTTGGGGGAATTCATTCATCATCACACCACCATTTTCACCATCAGCAATTTGTGAAACCAAAGCGGGAACTTTCATATTGCCAATTGCCTGTTTAGTTAGGCCCAGTGCCTCATAGCAAGGCTGCATCTGACCTACAAGTTTTGTATCGGAACCCTGGGTTTTAATTAATACTGTAATTGAAACTGATTCGCCTTTAAAATTTCGCGCTATCAACTTATTTGGAATATATTTTTGGGATTGATTCAAACAACTGCCATCTAAATTTTCAACGCTATGTTCCTGCACAAGTAACCAGCGATAGCCACATTCCTTCAAAGCCTTTATAAATTCATATAGCGTATCTGGATGATTAGGTAAATGCATCTCTGGGGCCGAGAAGCCCTTCACCCGTTGCAATGCATCATTGCCAAATAAAGCTGCAAAATGATGCTGCCAAGCGGTGATTTGAAGTTTTAGATCTGGTATTGGAGTAGAGGGCGCAACTGCGTGGCTCCAAAAGGTGCCCAGCCATTCCACGTAGGGCTGAAGGCTTGGGTCGCAGGTTAAATATTTAAGCGAATTTATAATATCAACACGACCCATTTGCTCAAACCCCCAGAGCAGATTTCCAGAATAATCCAACATTATTCGAGGACTACATCCTGCCTCTATCAATTCAGGCATTATTTTTGCAAGGCGTTTATAACAATTAGCAAAAGATTCTGCATTATGATTATCCCCTTCGCCTGGATGCTCAAACATATATTGTAAATGCGAAATCAGGCTTCCATCTACGCCGGCCGGAATCGTTGGCTGATGCATATGCAATGCGCAGCAAAAAGCAGAATTAATTTGCGAAAAATCAAACTTAGAGTTTCTTATGAATACAGGCTGATCTTGTTGAAGCAACTCAAGCAGTTCAGCTTCATTGCCAGAAATTGCTGGAAGCTTAAATGTTGGAATCATTGCTTGAAATAAAAAGGTGAATTAGCAAGCAGCGCAAACAAAACTTTTAGGGCCTAGGTGGAGGGCCCTGGTGGGCAGATCTTGCAGCCGTGTGAAATATTAGTATAACTCCGCCATTTTACCGATGAATAGGCTGATAACAGTTCAAAACAATCTTAAATTAGCAATATTGGGTTTGGTCCTTAATTTATTTGGCTTAATTGCAGCTGGAGTTGCAATAAATCTCGCAGTAACAAAGCCTGATTCCATGCATGTTGCCACATTTGTAGTGGCTTTAGCAGGATGGTTACCAGCCTTGATCATCGGCATTACCGCCTGTATTGCACTGTTGCTGCAACGGCGCTGGGGGATTGTTTTAGCTCTCGTAGCACTTGGCTTGCAACTGATTACGTTGGTGCCCTATGGCATTGTAAGAACAGTGTTGGTACCAGAAAGCAGAGCAATCTGCGGCGTTATCACAGCTGTTGTGTTGGGGGGCGGCACTGTTTTAATCATTTATTGGTCGCAAGCGCTCGCCAAATGGCAACAGGGCCATGAATAACAGCAGCACGATTGCCGCTGTTGCAACAGCGGTAGCGGCTGGAGAGGGCAGTGTTGCGATTGTGCGCATCAGTGGCTCTGAAGCGGAAAAGATTGGGCGCAAATTATTTGTTAGCGCTGGCCAGCAGCAATGGGATAGCCACAAGGTGCTGTACGGCCATGTATGCGATCCCGCTACTGGAGAACGCATTGATGAAGCCCTGCTGCTTTTGATGCGGGCACCCCGCAGCTTCACCCGTGAAACCGTGGTGGAACTCCATTGCCATGGCGGCGTGGTGGTGGTGCAGCGAGTGCTGGATCTGGTGCTGGCCGCTGGCGCTGAACGGGCCAGCGCGGGGGAATTTAGCCAAAGAGCTTTTCTTAATGGCCGCTTAGATCTCACTCGCGCAGAAGCGCTAATTGATCTGATCACAGCCCGCAGTAGGCGAGCTGCACAGCTGGCAATGGCAGGCCTTGCCGGTGGCGTGCAACAAAAAATAGAAGCGCTCAGGCAACAGCTTCTGGATCAATTAGCTGAATTAGAAGCGCGGGTTGATTTTGAAGAGGATCTACCAGCCCTAAATCCCCAGGCGGTTACTGCAGAGCTAAAAAATGTTGCAGAAGAATTGCAATTACTAATTGCAGCTGCCAACCAGGGGCAGTTGCTGCGGGAGGGCCTGCGGGTGGCAATTGTAGGCCGTCCCAATGTGGGGAAGAGCAGTTTGCTAAATCACCTATGCGGCAATGAACGGGCAATAGTTACGGATCAAGCTGGCACCACCCGCGATCTACTTGATGTTGATTTAGTTATTGATGGGGTGCCGATCACCTTGCTTGACACCGCTGGGATTCGGCCAAGTGAAGATATAGTTGAACAACTGGGTATTGAGCGCAGCCGCAAAGCCCTTGCAAGCGCCGATGTAGTAATTTTGGTTTACAACATCCACATCGGCTGGACTCCTAATGATGAAAGCCTAAGAATTGAAATTCCAAAGGAACTACATCTGCTCATTGCGGGAAATAAACTAGATTTAGGTGAAGCAAAAGAAGCTGGGCCGGCAAACGTGAAAATAAGTGCCCAAACAGGTGAGGGCATGAAACAATTCAAATCAGAATTATTATCGTCATGCGGCTATTGCGGAGAGGGCCTAGGGTTAGAAGCTGCCTTAAATCATCGGCAAAAAGATTTAGCAGCTTCTGCAAAACATGCCTTAGAGCATTGTTTAGATGCAGCTGCTAACGGGCTGCCGTGGGATTTTTGGACCATTGATCTGCGCGATGCCATAAGCCAATTAGGTGAAATAACAGGAGCTGAGATATCAGAAGCTGTTCTCGATCGCGTTTTTTCTAAATTCTGCATTGGCAAATAAAAACCTCCGCAAAATCATCGCTTTGGAGCTATGCAAGTTTGCGCGCTCCAATCGCAGGCAGCCAGAGCGGGCTTCTGCCATCTCAAGGGTATTTCAAGCAAATCGCGGGTACCTGTTATTCCTTGAATCACAAATAGCAATGCCACAAGGAGATTTGCGGCTACATGAATTCGCCGCCAGCGAAGTTGGCGCAAAATTTCTTGCCGCGCCCCAAGTGAAAACAACATCAATCCCACCACTGCCACCCCAGCCCAGTAATGGGATTGCCAGAATTCAATTTTTAACGGATTATCACTTAAGCGCCACACTTCCGGTTGGGCACCTAAACCAAGTACCCCAGCCCAGGTGATAAAAGCAAAAATGAGGCGTAGTGGCTTGCTGCTGTAGCGCCAAAGAGCCAGTAAAGAAATAATTGTTCCAATTAGTATCAATAGCAATTCAATAGCGCGGGCCACTCCACCTTTGAATTCAGCAAGAGGATTAGCTGTGGCGATTATCACCGTGAGAGATATCAAGCAAATTGCCACAACGCCAAGGGAAAGCCACTGGCCAAGATCACTGTGATCGCGGCCGGTGCTCACAGGAAGGTTTGCTCCTGCCACTCGCCTCTGGCGGGCTTGCACCCCTAATCTCACCACCACACCAATTAATGGATAGATGAGTACCACTGCTAAAACAGGATGTATTAACCAAAGCCAATCAATGCTTCCCAAAATAAATCGATCGATCCATTACAACCAGCATTAACGCTGTAAGGCTGGAGGGTTGCTAAGCACAGAAAAATTTAAGAAACCAGCTAAAATTTACACAAACCTAAACTCAGATTATAATCTGAGCATATAATTAACAAAATGCCCCATCACTTAAATAGGCCAACCAAGATTTGCAAAGTATGCGGTTTAGCATTTCAGTGGCGCAAAAAATGGGAAAATGTATGGGATGAAGTGCTCTATTGCTCCGAAAAGTGCCGTAGAAAACGCAACAAAACAAAACCCTCTGCTCCCTAACTATTTGGCTCACCTTGCAATCACTCCAGCTTTGCAGCAACAAATGCAGCAGTGGCTTATTGAAGATCTTGGCCGCGGTGATCTCAGCGCTGCCGCCCTGGTTGGTTGCAGTGGCGAGGCCCATTGGCTTGCAAAACAAGCCGGGGTGTTTTGCGGAGGCAGTTTGGCAAAAACAATCTTTCATTGTTTAGATCCAAGCTTAAAAATTCAGTTGCTTGTTAATGATGGAGATGCAATTACTGCAGGCCAACGGGTTCTAGAAATTGAAGGTGCTGCTACTGCGATGCTGGCGGCAGAACGCACTGCCCTAAATCTGGCGATGCGGCTTTCCGGTATTGCTACAGCTACTGCCGCACTTGTGAAGCAGCTGGAGGGTACGGGGGTGCGCCTTGCAGACACTCGTAAAACAAGCCCTGGCCTGCGAATATTTGAAAAATATGCCAGCAGATGCGGCGGCGCTTACAACCACCGTGTAGGGCTCGATGATGCCGCAATGCTTAAAGAAAACCACTTGGCCTGGGCTGGCGGAATTCAAAATGCCATTGCCGCAATACGTGCCAATGCCCCTTGGCCCGCTCGCATAATTGTGGAAGCCGAAACGGCAGAAGAGGCAAAAGCAGCGATAGCAGCAGGCGCTGATGCGATTTTGCTTGATGAATTCAGTGTTGCTGAACTGCAACAACTTGTGCCGCAACTGCGCAGCCTTGCTTTGAAACGCGGCACCCCTGTTTTATTGGAGGCCAGTGGCATCAACCCAGAACAAATAAGGGCTTATGCCAGCAGTGGTATTGATTTGATTTCAAGCAGCGCTGCCTGCACCCGCAGCTCTTGGCTTGATCTCAGCATGCGCTTCAACACCAACAAGGGATGATCAAGTGCTGCTTAATCCCCTGAACTGGTAGCTCTAAGCCATGCTGCGTATCTCCCACACCGTTGAGCAACAGCTTATTAACGCAATCGTGCGGGCTTTCCCCGATGCTGCCGAGCTGGCGCAAAGCAAAGGTGAAAGCCTTAATCCAGCCTTTGGAGCTGCAAGTAAACCAGAATTCGGCGATTTTCAAGCAAACGGAGCTCTTGCACTTTCGAAATGCTTAGGAAAACCGCCACGCCAAATTGCAGTGGCAATTGCTGATCAATTAAAACTCGACCCGGAATTTAATCAAATATGTAAACCAGCTGAAATCGCAGGCCCTGGATTTTTAAATATCACAATTAAACCTGAAGTGTTAGCACAAGAGTTACAAACTCAACTCGCTGATCCGCGCCTAGGTGTTGCGCCTGTAGGCGCTGAAGGAAATGGTTTATCACCAAAAGTAATCGTTGATTTCTCAAGCCCCAATATTGCAAAAGAAATGCATGTTGGGCACCTGCGGTCTACAATTATTGGTGATTGCTTAGCAAGGGTATTAGAATTTAGGGGCTATCAGGTAAAAAGACTAAACCATGTAGGCGATTGGGGCACACAGTTTGGCATGCTAATCACCCAGCTCAAAGAACTGGCACCAGAAGCATTAGATACAGCTGATGCAATCGATTTAGGAGATCTTGTTGCATTTTATCGAGGGGCAAAAGAACGCTTTGATAGTGATATTGAATTCCAGGCAATATCCCGCGAGGAAGTTGTTAAATTACAAGCTGGTGATCCAACTTCGCTCAAAGCATGGGGATTACTTTGTGAGCAGTCTCGCAAAGAGTTTCAAAAAATTTATCATACGCTAAATATAGCATTGCAAGAGCGCGGTGAATCATTTTATAATCCTTATCTGCAAGCAGTTGTTAGTGATCTAGCTCAGGCGGGCTTTCTGGTTATTGATGATGGTGCCGGCTGTGTATTCCTTGAAGGGATGCTTAGCAAAGAAGGCACTCCCCTACCACTAATTATCCAAAAGAGCGACGGCGGTTTTAATTATGCAACCACTGATCTTGCTGCAATTCGCTATCGATTTGATAAGGCTGGAGATGGCGCAAAAAGAATCATCTATGTAACTGATGCAGGCCAAGCGAACCACTTTGCAGCTATATTTCAAGTGGCGAAACGAGCCGGCTGGATTCCGCCTGAGGCAAGCATTGAACATGTGCCCTTTGGCTTGGTGCAAGGGGTTGATGGCAAAAAACTAAAAACTAGATCGGGTGAAACAGTTCGCTTAAAAGATCTCCTAGCAGAAGCAGTGGAGCACTGCAGCAATGATCTTCGCAAGCGAATTAAAGAAGAAGATCGCAGCGAATCAGAGGATTTCGTGAAACAGGTATCAACAACTATTGGGTTAGCTGCAGTTAAGTATGCAGATTTAAGTACTAATAGAATTACAAATTATCAGTTTAGTTTTGATCGCATGCTAGCTCTAAATGGCAACACAGCTCCCTATCTACTATATGCGGCAGTAAGAATAAAGGGAATCGCAAGAAAAGGCGGCATTCTTAATACCAAGCAAACAGCCGACTTAATATTTGATCAGCCTCAGGAGTGGATCTTGGCGCGGCAACTACTACAGTTTGACCAGGTTATCCAAGATGTTGAAATCGAACTGCTTCCAAACCGGCTATGTAGCTATTTGTTTGAATTAAGCCAATCTTTTAATCGCTTTTATGATCAAGTAACAGTATTAAAAGCAGAGGAGCCTGCCCGCAGCTCACGGCTTGCACTCTGCGGATTAACAGCCAAAGTTTTAGAGCTGGGCCTCAATTTATTGGGCATTGAAACCCTTGAGAGGATGTAGCTATTTAGATCAAAAGAATCGAAACCCCATTGATAATTTAAACGCGAGGGATGGCGGGGATGCCCAGCCTTCGTGAGGGGTCCAAAATGCAACCAATTAATTTTTTTAGTTTTTATTGTTTCATAAACATAAACCAAACTTTTTAAGAAATATTCCCTTAAAGTTATGCCCTCACCCCAGGCAAGCCACACAGCTGGCTCGGGGCTGGCGAGTATAAAATTAATAATTTGCACTTGATTATTTAAACATATTTGAGTATTTACATTAAGCGGCAATAGATTTATATGGGTGCAGCGAAGCGGGCATAGATTTAACATCACAAAGCCATCATAGCCGTTATTTTTTGCAACCTTTTCCACTCTGGTAATTGTTGCATCCGCCCTATCTGCTGTTGCAATACTAGGGTTGAGCCCAATAATCCTCAACAACTTTTCACCACTTTTACCAAGTGCTATACGCTGCTTATTCGCTTGCTTATTTATATAAATATCAAACAGGCCAAGCATTGGGCTTCCAAGGTATTAGCTTGTTCATAGCAAACGTAAGTTCACCTTGGGAGATTCGTTTGGGCCGCCGCCAGCCCGGGCGGAAGTGGAAAACCTGCAGAGTTACAGCGCGCCCTTGGAAGGTCGCAGGGGGATGTTGCGACTCGACTTTAACGAAAATACTGTGGGGCCAAGCCCCAAGGTGGTGGCAGCAATCCGAGCAATACCTGCCAACCACTACGCCATCTATCCGGAATACAACGAATTAAGAGATGCTTTCTCCCGTTCCCTTCAATTGGCTCGCGAACAATTAGGCCTCTTCAATGGCGTTGATGCTGCTTTGCATGCAATTTGTCATGCCTACGGCAATCCGGGCGATGTTCTACTCACCACTAGCCCCACCTTTGGTTACTACAAACCCTGCGGTGAGATGCAAGGTATGCAGATCAAGGCGATCCCATACCAATTGCCAGATTTTCAATTTCCCCTTGACGAGATTCGCTCAGCCTTAATTCAATTGCGGCCGCGTTTGTTGTTATTGTGTAATCCCAATAACCCCACTGGTACGCGGCTAGCAGCTACTCACATCCTTGAATTAACAGCTGCTGCTCCTCAAACTTTAGTAGTAGTGGATGAACTTTACGAGGCCTTTACTGGTGATAGTCTACTACCTATATTGCTAAATCAAGCAGGCAGCTCTAATCCGTTTAGTTCATACCCAAACTTAATAATCTTACGCTCGTTATCAAAAACTGCTGGTATCGCCGGATTACGTCTTGGCGTTGCATTAGCTGAGGCTGCAGTAATTGAACGTTTGAATCGTGTTACCGGCCCCTACGACATCAATAGTTTTGCTAGTACCGCTGCAATTGCAGCCTTAGGAGATCAAGCCTACGTTGATAGTTATGTAGAGGAGGTATTGCTGGCAAAAAAATGGTTGATAGAACAGCTCAGCAAAGCCAAAGTGAAACACCATGGAGCCGGCGGCAATTATTTATTGATCTGGCCTAAGCAGGCGGCAGAATTTGTGGATCAAAAGTTAAGGGCAGAAGGAATCCTTTGCCGAAACATGGCTGGCAAAGCGCTAATCGACGGTTCTTTAAGGGTAAGTATTGGCACTAGGGAGCAGATGCACCTTTTCTGGCACGCCTTTGCTGCGATCGAAGGGCTGCAGGGAACCTCCACTTAAGCCCATAAAAATTGCCAGCAAACCAAGTTGCAGTGCTAAGCAACAACCCACTGCCCGGCGTTGCTCCCAGAACAGTTTCGCCATCACCCCAAATGCGGAGGACGAATATTTTCAGGGCATCAACTCAATTTTGGTTGTATCGCCGAGGGGTGGTGTGAGGGTGAGCACACCACCGGGCTTATTAACGGCCACGCCCTTCAAGGCTTCCAGGAAAGGTTTGCTGTCGCCTTGATCGCAATTCAGGGGTGCTTTAGAGCTGCGCAGATATTGCACTGGGATAACCCGGCGCGGATTTAATTCCCGCACTACAGCTGCTGCTTCCGATCCGGAATACACCTTGGCTCCACCGCCGATGCCAATAATCAACACATCAGGGCGACCCAACAGCACTTTGTCTTCTGGTTTGAGCGTTGCTGCTGTACCGCCAAGGTGGGCAAATTCCAGGCCCCCCTGGCGCCAACGCCAGATCACTCCATTACCAAAACGACGGCCGCCCACCCGATCATGGGGGGCAGCAAAACCTTCAAAGCGAATGCCTGCCAATTTGTAAGAACCAGGGGTTGCTAAAAAGCGGCCGCCTCCAACCTTTGCGCCTTCATCCCGCAAAAGGCTGCTAGCTAAAACCACATTGGCTGATACTGCCGGCATCGTTAACCCCGCCGCACAACCAACCGATTGATAAGGATTAAGCAGCACCGAGCTGCCTCCCCCTTGAATTAAAAGGGCGCTATGGCCATAGCTAGTGATAGTTACCCCACCACCTGCACCAGCGACAGGTAACGCCAGCCCAAGGGCGGCGGCACCGAAGAAAGCACCGAGCACTGGGCGAAACATGGGCATAAACAATTTAAATTGAAACCTAGCAGTATTGATTCAATTAGCTCAGGCAGAAGCGCTAGCTAGGAAATTGGCTAGCAGTTGATGGCCAGCTTCTGTAAGCACACTTTCAGGATGAAATTGCACCCCCTGCAGCAAGGGATAACTGCGATGCCTAAGCCCCATCACCATGCCATCTTCTAGCCAAGCTGTTACTTCCAAACAATCAGGCAGGCTTTCACGTTCTGCGATCAAGGAGTGGTAACGGGTTGCCGTTAAAGGATTAGGCAAGCCAGCGAAAACCCCTTGCCCCCCGTGGCGTACCGCCGATGTTTTGCCATGCATTAATTCTGGCGCCCGCACCACTTTTCCGCCAAATACTTGGGCGATAGCTTGATGGCCAAGGCATACCCCAAGCAGAGGCAGCCGCGGCCCTAATTCAGCTATCACCTGGGGGCAAATACCTGCCTGATCAGGGGTGCCAGGGCCGGGTGAAATTAAAATTGCCGCGGGGTTCAAAGCTTCAATTTGAGCTAAATCAAGGGCATCATTACGTTCAACCCGCACATCTAAAGCAATTGGATGATCAATAGCTAACTCGCCAAGATATTGGACTAAATTGAACGTAAAACTATCGTAATTATCAAGAACTAATAACATTAGAAACTAAGCCTTGAGAGCAGAGGTGGCAATAGTAAAAGCACCGCAATTAATAAAGATGCAACTGCCGCCACCAACACCGCCGCCGCCGCACAATCCTTGGCGATGCGGGCAAGCGGGTGATAGCGGCGACCCACCGCTAAATCTACCGCTGCCTCCATGGCTGTATTAAGCAATTCCAGCACTAATACCGCTGTTACGGTAAGTACAAGCACCGCTAAGCGATCCAGAGATAATTGCAGCCATAGAGCTAAGCCAAATACCAACACCCCCGTTGTTACGTGGATACGGAAATTGCGTTGGGTAAGTAAGGAATAGCCCAAGCCCTGGGCGGCATAGCGAAAGCTGGCAGGCAAATCCCTAGCCACTTGCCAAGCCCCCACCCTTAAACGACGCAAGCGGCGATTAGCCGATAGGTCGATAGGGCTTGGATCAGTGGCTTCTAACTCTGAGGTCAACGGCTGAAAGCCTGTTTAGCAACGATACCGCTGATCTGGGCTGGCAACAGCTCGAGCAATTGTTGTTGCCTCATCAGCATTGCCGCCAGCTGTTCTTCATCAGGATGATCCCAACCCAGCAGGTGCAGCAATCCATGGCTCGCAAGGAAGCAAAGCTCGTGTTCAATGCCTTCAAGGGCATCACGTTTTGCAGTTTCAAGCGAAATAACAATGTCCCCCAGTTCGCAGGGCACCCCCGGCAATTGCAATTGGGGGCCGGAAGGAAAAGCCAGCACGTCGGTGGCTTCTGGCTTGGCGCGCCAACTGCCATTTAAAGCAGCAATTACATCATCGCTGCAAAGCTGCAAACCCACGCTGTATTCAGCAGCCCTAAATTCCTGCGGCAACTCGTTTTGCAAATTTAGCAACCACAATTCAAGAATTTGCTGCCAATGGCCTTCACCAAGAGGATCAAGCAGAGCTGAATCTGGGGCGTTGTAGGCCAGATCCAAAACGAGGCTTGGCATCAGCCTGGCACTGCTGGCCGCGCAAACCAGGCTAAAAGCAGCAACACACCAGTAAGGCCAACGGCGGTGAGGCCAAAATGAAACAAGCTTTGGCGCCCTTTGCGCACCATATTGCGCATGGCTAATTTAACGAAACTTGGCGATGCTTCTGTCATCGGATTTTTTTCATGAGGCTTCCTCACCAACGGCGTCTACACCTTGGCGCAATAGCGACTGAATGAAGGGATCTAGATCACCATTCATCACCCCTTGCACATCTGTTGTTTCCTCTGCCGTGCGGAGATCTTTCACCATTTGATACGGATGAAATACATAGTTACGGATTTGATTACCCCAAGCTGCTTCCACGATGTCGCCGCGGATATCAGCGATTTCAGCTGCCCGCTGCTCTTGTGCGATCACCATTAATTTTGCTTTGAGTAGCGCCATGGCCTTTTCTTTATTTTGGAGCTGAGAGCGCTCCTGGGTGCAACGCACCGCAAGACCGGTTGGAACATGCAAAATCCGCACAGCTGTTTCGACCTTGTTTACGTTTTGACCGCCCGCGCCGCCTGAACGGGAAGTGGTGATCTCCAAATCTTTATCAGGAATATCCAGCTTTACATCTTCATCCAGTTTTGGCATTACCTCCACTCCAGCAAAACTGGTTTGGCGCTTGTCGTTTGCATTAAACGGTGAAATTCGCACCAACCGATGGGTGCCCTTTTCATTGCGTAAATAGCCATAGGCATAGCGGCCATCAATTTCGATCGTGCAGCTTTTGATCCCTGCTTCCTCCCCTTCGGAAATTTCATCCACACTCACCTTCATGCCATGGGCTTCCCCCCAGCGGGTGTACATACGCATCAACATCAAGGCCCAATCCTGGGCATCGGTGCCGCCGGCACCGGCATTAATGGAGATCACCGCACCTTCTTGGTCGTAGGTGCCGCTCAGCAGGCGCTCAAGTTCCCAGCGATCTAAGGCGGATTTAAGCGTTTGCAAGCCGCCATTGGCCTCATGCAACATCGCCTCGTCTGGTTCAAGGTCGTAGAGCTCAAGGGTGGCGCGAGCATCATTAATAGAGTTGTGCCATTGCTTTAGCTGCAGCAACTGGGCCTTCACGTCATCGAGTTGCCGCATTTGCTTGCGGGCATTTTGCTGGTCGTTCCAGAAATCAGATTGGGCTGCAAGCTGCTCAAGATCACGCTGACGCGCATTTAAACCAGCTACGTCAAAGACAGTCCTGGACATGGCCCAGGAGATCGGTGAGTTCAGATAAATCGCGTTTGAAATCGGTTAGATCGAGCACCTGGCCTTGTAATTCCAAGCCAAACCGTACTCAATCGCAGCCCCGTTAATGCTCACCCCTCTAAATTGGTAAATGCAAAAGGATTGCTTTTCATGACCGCCAGCGTTGAGATCTACACCTGGAGGTCCTGCCCATTGTGCATCAGGGCAAAACAGCTGTTAGATCGCAAAAAGGTGATTTATACCGAACACGCAATCGATGGCGATGAAGCAGCCCGCACGGTTATGGCAGCTAAAAGTGGCGGCCGCCGCAGCGTTCCCCAAGTTTTCATCAACGCTGAACACGTTGGCGGTTGTGATGATCTCCATGCCCTAGAACGATCCGGCCAGCTAGATGCTCTGCTCACTTGATTTAGGAGTTAAAGCCAGTGGCCCGTCAGTTATTTGTTGTTGATCCGGTTGAACGCCTGAAGCCTGAAAAAGACAGCAGCGTTGCTTTGATGCAAGCCGCCGAGCGGGCTGGTGAGCAGGTGTGGGTGTGCTGCATTGCCGATCTCGCCTTCTCAGCAGAGGGCCCTTTGGTGCGCGCCCAACCGATAACCACCACGCCTTGGTTTGAATTAGGAGAGCAACAATGGCTGCCTTTGCGGCAGTTTCCAAAGGTGTGGATGCGCAAAGATCCGCCGGTGGATGAGGCTTATATCTATGCCACTCAGCTCCTGGAATTAGCCGAACTAGAGGGGGTTCAAGTGCTTAATCGCCCTGCCAGCCTGAGGGCCTGGAATGAAAAATTAGGGGCCCTGCGTTTTCCCCATTTAATGGCTCCCACCATGGTGAGCAGCCAGGTGGAGGCCCTAGCAGCTTTTGCTGAAACCCATTCCGATGTGGTGCTTAAACCCCTTGGGGGCAAGGCCGGTCAAGGGGTGATCAGAGCAAATGGCGCTGGCCCGGGGCTTGCTGCGTTACTTGAATTAGTAACCCAGCAGCAGCAACTGCCAGTGATGATTCAAGCCTTCCTGCCGGTGGTTTGTGCAGGTGATAAACGCATCCTGCTGGTGGATGGCAT
>NZ_CEXBMR010000006.1:0-2589 GCF_982614295.1 Synechococcus sp. | reverse complement strand
CTCTTGCAGATCTCACCCAGCAGCAACTGTTGAAAACTGATCTCCAGCAAGGCTGAGCTGTTGCTGTAAAACCTCAAGCTTGAGCGCCACTTCCGCCAATTCCCGTTGAGGTTCTGAGCCCCGCACCAAGCCAGCTCCTGCGGTGAGTTCCAACTGTTGCCCCCGCAACACACCACTGCGGATCGCCACCCGCAACTCGGCATCACCGGCACTATCAATCCAACCGATTGGAGCGGCATAGGCACCCCTTTCAAAGGGTTCCAGGCTGCGCAACCAGGCCATTGCTTCTTTGCGGGGTAAACCTGCCACTGCTGGGGTGGGATGCAACGCCTCGGCGAGGGCCAGGGGATGCTGGCCGGAAAGGGTTGCACTTATTGGAGTGTGGAGATGACGCAATGGGCCATGGCGCGCCAGCCTTGGCGCTCTCAAACTATTTGGGCTCAACCCCTGTTGTTGCAATACCGCTCTAATTGCTCCAACCACCAACTCATGTTCATGGAGATCTTTGCTGGAATGCAGCAAAGCCTGGGCTGGTTCCCCCTGGCCGGCCGTTCCCGCTAACGCATCACAACGCAACTCCCCTTTGCGCACAGCGAGCAAGCGCTCCGGTGAAGCTCCCACCAAAACACTGCCATCAGCCTCCCCCCAAAGGAAACGACAACTGCCAGCTTGGTGTTTACGTAAACCAGCTAATAACAACTGCGGCTCCAAAGGGCCATCTAGCTGTAAGTGTTGCCGCACCGCTAATACCAACTTGCGCAATTCCCCCCGTTCCACCAGATCAAGGGCTTGATCCATAGCGCCGCGATAAGCCTGCTGCCAAGGAGATTTGCTAAGAACCTTCGGGATTGTGGCAAGCGGCAAACACCAATCCGCCCGCTCAAGGTGCTGAGCCATATCCCACAACTCCTCTGCCACATATCGCGGCGTTACCTCACCACCAAGGGGTCTTTGCAAGCGCAACCAAGCCTGTTGCCCCTGACGACTCAATTGCCAACGGGGCAACACAGCCCGCACTCCCGGCAATAAGGAGCGGCCATTTTGTAAAGGCGAATCAAAAAATGAAAACGCTAGTAATACCCGCGGCCGAGCTAAGGCCGGCCCGCTGATGGCCTCAGCTCCAAGCCGGGAAAGGCTTAGCTGGCAGAAGCGTTGGGCTAATTCAAAACGGCGCGGACCGCTTAATTCCAGATGTTGGGCAAGACCAGAAGCAGCAAAACAAAAACCAGGTGCTCCATCCCAGAGCATCCGAAAACGATCACCACCGGGCAAGGCCGCCAGGGCTTTAAGGGGGTCTAATGGTGCCAGCGGCAAGGCCAAACTGAGCACGCCGCCATCCTCTAAGCCAGCAGCTTGCT
The DNA here is from genome assembly GCF_982614295.1 of Synechococcus sp. NCBI lineage: Bacteria > Bacillati > Cyanobacteriota > Cyanophyceae > Synechococcales > Synechococcaceae > Synechococcus > Synechococcus sp. The sequence continues at coordinate 1,231 of NZ_CEXBMR010000006.1, read as the reverse complement.
TGCTTGCCTGCGCCAGCAGATCAATGAAAGTGGAATTCAGCAACGCTGCCGTTCCTGCTACTGCTCAAATGTATGGGTCTAAAGCTAACTATTGCCCCGGCGCCCCATGGCTGAGCCCAAGGTTGTTGCAAGCCGTTACGCCCTCTGGCAGGCGGCGATCAAATGGCCCATGTATTCCGTTGCGGTGATGCCTGCCCTATTGGCGGCAGGGGCGCTGCAGGGGCTGGAATTAAAGCCCCGCTGGGAACAATTAATTTTATTTTTATTAGCAGCAGTGCTTTTGCTGGCCTGGGAAAACCTCAGCAACGATGTTTTTGATGCTGATACCGGTGTTGATAGCAAAGGAAAACCCCATTCGGTAGTGAATCTGAGCGGCCGACGTGATCGGGTGGCCGTTGCTGCGAACTGCTGCTTGGTGCTTGGTTTAGCCCTAATGGCATTGGTGGCACAACAGAGCCAAGGGGCGGTACTGCTGCTGGTTTTAGCCTGCTGCGGCATCGGTTATTTGTATCAAGGCCCCCCGTTTCGGCTCAGTTATCGCGGCCTAGGGGAACCGCTTTGCTGGCTTGCCTTTGGACCTTTAGCAAGCGCAGCTGCCCTAATTGCCCTTGCCCCTGCGGGTGTGTTTGATGGCGCTGCAATCCCCTGGCGCATGGCCCTAGAGCTGGGGGCTGGCCCTGCGGTTGCCACCAGCCTGGTGCTGTTTTGCTCCCATTTCCATCAGGTGGAGGAAGACGCTAAAAATGGCAAAAATTCACCGGTGGTGCAGCTTGGTAGTGCCAAAGCGGCCGCATTGGTGCCTTGGTTTGTGGTTGCTTGTTTTGCTTTGCAATGGTTGCCAATCCTTAGGGGGATCTGGCCAGCTTCCGCCTTCTTGGGGCTGATCGGCTTAGCACCTGCGCTTTCTCTAATTCACTTGCTGCAGCGGCAGCACAACCAGCCGGAAAGGATCATCGGCTGCAAATTTTTAGCCCTGCGCTTTCAAGCGCTCAATGGTTTGGGTTTGGCGCTGGGATTAGCCCTCGGGCCCTTATTTTTAGGCCGTTGAGCAGTTCAACTTTCTTAATTTTGGAGTGGCGGCCCTTGCGCTACCGCTTAGCCCAGCCCCTCAAAAACGCCCATGGCACAACAATCGAACAACGCGGATGGTTGCTGAAATTAAGTAACCAGGCTGGTGATATTGGCTGGGGCGAAGTGTTGCCGCCGCTTGTTCAATGGCACAACTGCGCCG
>NZ_CEXBMR010000005.1:48126-53764 GCF_982614295.1 Synechococcus sp. | reverse complement strand
TTCACTTCGCTGGTTTTCAAGACCAGAGCCATCAACCACTCGACCACCCCTCCATAAGCTTGAACCTGAAGTATCAGGCCAACACTCATATAAGTGAGTTTGACACGTCAAACCACCTAGCCCATGCTCTTTAACCTTGCTTTGCAAGCGGCAAGAGACATTTATCAGAATCGCAACCAGCAGGGCCTGCCTCCACCAATTCACCGCTGTCGTAATGCTGCAAAGCATCAAAGAAATCTGGGTTGCGTCGCCTTGCTACCACCTCAGCATTGAGCTGCAGATAAGTGGCCTCATCAATCGGTTCAAACGGCAGACGCGGGAAGGTGGCATTGGCATCAAAACGAGCTAGTAATGCCGCTGATATGTATCCCTGGCCCTGCTGAATTGTTTGATAGATCGCATCAGCAAGGGGTTCGATTTCGTTTTCGCGAAATTCAATTGTGGCTGAAGTGTTGTGGGCGGTGTAGTGCTGCTGCACTTGCATATAAAAATCAAATTGCGCCATTGCAGAAAAATTATTAATTTCCACTAAATCCGCACCAGGTAAATTCGCCCAACTCACCTGGGTGGGTATCTCAACAAGCCATTCCGTGCAGCGGGGATCAAACGCATCATCAAGCAAGCGACCCTGCTCGTCTTTATCACTTTGAGAAGGCACGATTGTGTAGCCATAATCGAGGCAGGCGAGGGCTACAGGATCGTTTTTGCGGAAAGTAATGCGGCGAATAAAGCGCTGAGCTTTAGGGGGATGCCAACCAGGTGATGCACCGGTAAGCAAACTTTTTGTTCCTGCAGGTTGAACAGTGGTACAACGATTTGGACGCCGCAGCTGGTGACGATCGCAGTAATCCCAAACCGCTTCATTAACAATCTGCTTCCAACGGTTTAAAAATTCAGCTTCCTGTTCCTTAAAGGCCTTACCTTCAGAATTTGCAGGGCGGCCCGCCTCCCACCATTTCAACCATGCCGTTCCAAAGGCGTGCACAAAGAAATCAAATAAGCCGGTAAAACTTACCCCAACAATCGGATCCCATGCCCTGCTTTGGCGATAGCGTTCCACCTCAAAGCGATGATTAAGCAAACAGGCAACAGCTAAACCTGCGGCTTTAAACGCATCAGCTTGCCCTGCTAAATCAGTGGGATCAATTTGATTGAGATGCACCTCTGCTAAGTTGCAATGAAAATCAGCTCCAAGGATTTCACCACAAGGATTTAAGCCGTAACGATTTAGGCGATGTTCTAATTCAGCATCGTTGATGGCTGGATGATTTAATTGCAACCAACGACCTGCTTCTTCTCTACCTTGCTCGCAGTAAATATCTTGGAATTCAAGCCTTAGTTCAGGGGTATTTAATAAATCTGCATTAGATCTTGCGATTGCTTCTGGTGCAAATTGAATAGCCCCCTCGCCGGAATTAAATTGCTTTAATACCGCGTCGTACACCACATCGCGGCTGGGGCGATTGTGAAATACACGGGTATGGTTTGCCATCCGCAGCGAATCGCGTTCTGGATCAATGCTCCAGTTGCCTTGTTCGTCTTGCTGCCAGAGGTTGTCTTTTGCAACTGAAGCAGCCTGATCATTAGCTGCAAATTGTCTCATCCCAGCGCTGCGGCGAATATTGCCAGCAACAATCGTTACGGCTGCCTCATCGATTAGTAAGCAACATTCCACTGAAGTGAGCTTGCGACCATTGGCCCGATTGAGGATTTGGGCAACTCTTGCGTATAGATCTTTCAGCTTTACTGGATTGGCCATGCCGCCAAATCCCTTGAGGGTTTCACCAACGGGTCGGACATCGGATAAATCAACCGAAATCTCTATTGGCAAAGCAGGATCAAAACTTTCGTTACTACAAAGTTCAAGTAGCAATTGATAGCTATCAACCCAGCCCCTACGCGTATCACCAACCTTGATCAAAACGGATTGGCCACTGATGCTATGGCTGGTGCGATCTTCGCGGGCTGCAGGCGATGTGACGCCGATATCGCTAACACTTTTAATCGCGATGCTGTTGCGCACCGTTGGCAAACGATCGATTAATCGCGGCTCAATGATGGCGCCGGTGCCGCAGCCCATCATTGCCAAATCCATCATTAAGCCGAAGGCTTGCCAATCCACCAGATTTGTGGAGGTGCAGTTGTAAGCACCAGAAAAATTTTCAGGTTTTTCAATCCAAGCGGTGCCACCAATCCAAAGCCAACGGCCAGAAGGTAAAGACTTTTGGCGTTGTTGCATGCGGCGGATCATCTCCACTTCAGCTAAATCCAAACGACCCAATATCCGTAAACCTTCAAGATTTCGCTCAGAAACCTGATGCCAGCTTTCACGACCGCTAGGGGTTTTACGGCTGTAGGTGCGGTAAAAAACAGGGTTTGCAGCTGGAGCTGTTATCGGGAAATCAACGGGGTCTTGATTGTTTGAGTTCAACTCTTCAAGCCGTTGGAGGGTGGAGGTCACCGGCGCTAGATCTGGTATTACGAGGGAAGCTAATACGCCATCGGTAGCGGTAGGGGGAGAATGCCGGCCATTGATCTGGCCCAAAGCTCATAGCCCAAGGCCGAAGCATTGGTATTGCTGAGGTTTAGAGGTTTTATCAATGCCACGGGTTCGTTTCCAAGAATTACTGCAAGCGCTGCAGCAATTTCGCTTGATGGCAGAGGTGGGCCATAGCAAAGGCGAATTAACGAGCATTGCTGATCTTGTTGATAGTTTTATTGATACCCCTCAGATGGATGCCTGCATCAAACGGTTTCGCGCCCTCCCAGGGGGCAACGCCTTAATTGATAGCCGTTATCCAGCCTTGCAACCCAACATCGCTTATCTGCAGCAGCTGCCAAAGGACAGCCTTGGTTTTCAATACTCCAATTTAATTTTAAAAAACGGCTACGACCCTGAGTTTTTCCGCCCACGAACGATCAGCAGTGATGGTCATTGGCTTACCCAACGCATCGCCACCACCCACGACATTCACCACGTAATAGGCGGCTTTGCAACTACACCAGAAGGTGAAAGTGGCGTGCTGGCGATCACTGCTTGCCAGATCGGTTTTCCTGCCTACGTGATGCTGAACAATGCCGCTGCGATAAGTAGCTTCAGACTCTCACCAACCAGTTATCCGCAGTTAAGTGCCTCTATAAATCACGGCATTGCAATGGGCTTCAATGCAGAGGCTTTAGCTATCGCCCGTTGGGAAGAAGGCTGGGAAAGGCCCCTAAGCGATTGGCGACAAGAGCTTGGAATTACAAAGCCAGCTAATGGATTTATCTATGGCTTAAAAAAAACAGCGGCTTAAAAAAACAGCGGCTTAAATAAAACAGTTCATTTAGATAGAAACAAACTAATAGCCGAGCAGCCGGATCCTAAAAGCCGCTAATTCCTGCGCCTGGGCAGGTGCCTGCAACAAAAATGGATGGCTTGCCAATTGCAGCATTACTTGCTCCAAACGCTCTTCACGGCTCAAATTTTGTGCTTCCAAGGCCTGCCAAGCATCGCTAAAAGCCATCGCAAAACCATCTGGATTATTAAAAACGGTTTGGCCTGAAGCACTGGGATCTGGGCGAATCACTAGCAAAATCCACAGGTACTAAAAAGGCTACATAGCTGGCGTTTTGGCGATGCGACCTGCCAGGCTTAAGGAATGACTACCAGCAGCACTGAACCGGCAACTTGCAGCCCAGAAGAAATTGCCTTTCGCGCCGCTGTTGCGAGAAGGCGAAATTTTGCAATCATTTCCCATCCAGATGCGGGTAAAACCACCCTTACCGAAAAGCTATTGCTTTATGGCGGTGCGATTCAACAAGCGGGGGCCGTTAAAGCAAAAGGTGAGCAGCGACGCGTTACTTCAGATTGGATGGAAATTGAGAAACAAAGGGGAATTTCTATTACTTCCACGGTGCTGCAATTTGATTACAACGGCAACACAATTAATTTACTAGATACCCCAGGCCACCAAGATTTTTCAGAGGATACCTATCGCACTTTAGCGGCTGCAGATAATGCTGTGATGCTGGAAGATGCCGCGAAAGGCCTTGAACCACAAACCCGCAAACTTTTTGAAGTGTGCAAGATGCGGCAAATACCAATATTTACTTTTATAAATAAAATGGACAGGCCGGGGCGGGAGCCACTGGAATTATTAGATGAGATTGAAAAAGAATTAGGTTTAGCGCCATGGGCTGTTAATTGGCCAATCGGCAGTGGTGAACGTTTTCGTGGCGTAATCGATCGGCGCAGTAGAGAAGTGATCCTATTTCAACGGGCGGAACGGGGACGCCAAGCAACTGAAAGTAGGCTGCAATTAAATGATCCAAACCTTAAAGATCTGGTAGAATCAGAATTATTAGATCAAGCAATTGAAGAATTAGAATTATTAGATACTGCAGGGGCTGAATTAGAATTAGATCTTGTGCATGCAGGTGCCCTAACCCCAGTATTTTTTGGTAGCGCCATGACTAATTTTGGTGTGCACCCATTCTTAGATACATTCTTAGAACTAGCCCAGAAACCTGTTGCACGACAAAGTCGAGAGGGTCCTATAGATCCATTGAGCACTGATTTCAGTGGCTTTGTTTTTAAATTACAGGCAAATATGGATGCGCGCCATCGCGATCGTGTTGCCTTTGTGAGGGTATGTTCTGGAAAGTTCGAAAAGGACATGACCGTGCAACATGCCCGCAGCGGACGCTCGATTCGACTTTCGCGCCCGCAGAAATTATTTGGCCAAGATCGAGAGGTTGTGGATGAAGCTTTTCCCGGAGATGTAATTGGCTTAAATAATCCTGGCATGTTTGCAATTGGTGATACTTTATATAGTGGAGCTAGGGTTGAATATGAAGGTATACCTTGTTTTAGCCCAGAACTTTTTGCCTGGTTGCGTAATCCAAATCCATCTGCATTTAAAAGTTTTCGTAAAGGGGTCAATGAATTACGAGAAGAAGGGGCAGTGCAAATTCTCTACGACACCGATCAAAGCAAACGGGATCCAATACTTGCGGCAGTTGGTCAACTGCAACTAGAGGTTGTTCAACATCGGCTTGAGAACGAATACGGGGTGCCAACCCGCCTAGAACCTTTGGGTTTTTCAGTGGCACGTTGGGTTAATGGCGGCTGGCCGATGCTTGAAAGCGTGGGTCGTATTTTTAATTGCAAAACCGTGCGTGATTGTTGGGACCGGCCTGTTTTGCTATTTAAAAATGATTGGAATTTGAATCAACTACAAGAAGATCATCCAGCCTTAGAGCTCGCCTCTGTTGCTCCTGTAGTGAGCGGGCTTGAACCAATCAGCTTATGAGCCCACAACTATGGCCTGGCCTCGCCAAGATGGGTATAGAAGATGTGAATTAAATGCTGAGCCAGTGGTGGGTGCGGCCACGCAACGACGGTGGCTGCGATTACGTGAGGCTACGTAGCAGCTCAGTTCAAGGTAAAGAGCAGTATGAATGGATAGAAGGTTGCCATCTACCACCTCAAATGCCTTTACTTAAGAAGCGTCGTTGGTTGAGCCTTGAGTCGATGCCTTTGCAGCGCCATCAATTAGAAGCCCATGGTTATCAACCAAGCAAACCAGTTTTTTAAGCCTTACCCAAACCCCTAATTCTCTGCAGACATTGCAGGTTCCCCCATGGCCCAGGGCAC
>NZ_CEXBMR010000005.1:39474-48026 GCF_982614295.1 Synechococcus sp. | reverse complement strand
ATTGCTGCTTTAGCTATTGGTTTATTAATTGGTAGCCTCATAAGTGCCGGATCCAGCCTGCCCATAAGTGAAGCTAAATTTGCGGCAATACCAGCACTCCTTCTTCTTGCCGCAACTGCTGTGTTGTTTGATTAATTAGTTAAGCTATTAAATCCGATAGCATTATTTCGCGCTTTTGAAGTTTAATTTGGGCATTTAAGGCAACTCCAGACTGCAGAGCGAATTTCTTGCCTTTAACCGTTAACACTTCATATGCATCAGTTCAGCTCAGTGGGGTGAGGGCAGCAGCTTGGCCAGCTGGGCAATCACTGCGGCGCGATCAACTTCGGCCAGGGCACCCAAACTGCCAAGCACCAGCCGCTCATCCAAGGTGAACAGCTTCAGGCGCACCACGCAGGGTTGCGGCAGGCCTGCAACCTGCAAATCCTCAATCGGCCAGTCCAGGGGCCATGAGGATTGGCGCGCTGAGGTGATCATCGCCAGCAGCAGGTGGCCGCAGGCTTGCTGAAAGCTTGGCTTAGAAAGCACCAATGCAGGCCGCCGCTTCTGGGCCTGGCGATCCGTGAAGGGAAAGGGCACCCGCACCACAGAAAAGCTGTCGAAAGCACTCATAGATCGGCAAAGGCCTGCTCATCGGCCGGACTGCTCCACTCGCTCAGCGTGCCCTCCAGCCCCTGCAAAAAGGCCACATCCAAAGGTGCCACGGCCCGCACCCGCACCGAGCCATCTTGCAGCTCCCAGCTGAGTCGATCGCCCTGCCTCAGGCCCAATGCGTCCCGCACAGCCTTTGGCACGGTGACCTGCCCCTTGGCGGTGAGCGTGGCGATGTCCATCACGAGCCTCAGGTGAACCAGCTCAGCCTACGCCGAAAACTTCCTTGCGGTAAGGCGTCCTTACCGCAAGGCTAAGGATTGAGTAAAAAGAGGCGTCAACATCCCTGGCACTGGGGCACCACCACCGACGGCGGCAGGTTGAGCTGGCGGATGCGCCGAGCAAACCCTCGATCATCGAAGGAGGCGATCACCTCGCAGTCGCGGCAACTGGAGTGGTGCAGAGCGTCGGCGAAATCGAGACCAGAGCGCAGCCCCGCTAGCGCCTGCTCCAGATCCGGCCGGTCTTCGACGCTGAGACAGGGGTGATTCAGGAGCTGCTCAAAAACTTGCAGCACCGACTCCACGGCAAAGCCGTAATAGCCCCGCAACACCCACTCCAGCTCCAGGGCCACGGTCTTGGGCAGAAACAGCTCCTGGCCGGATTCGATCAACTGGCGCGCCGCCTGACGCTGGGCTGCGGTGGCAGCATCAGCGTCAGCCTCTTCTACGAAGTAGCGGGCCAACACATTGGTATCGAGCCCGATCACGGGCGCAACAAGCTGGCGGCATCAAAGTCGGCCGGCACCGGCGGGCGCTGGCTCTTGAGCATCCCAAAGCCACTGGCGGGCAGGGGCTGCTGCGTGCGCCAGGGGCGCACCTCGATGTGGTCACCCACCAGCACGAAACAGACGCGACTGCCCCGGGCAAGGCCGAGCTGCTGGCGTAAGGCCTTTGGGATCGTGACCTGCCCCTTGCTGGTCATCGAGCAGGTGCTGGATGCATCCACGGCCAAACACAAGCGAGTATTACCTGGTAAGACTAGCGGGGTTTTGGCTTCCCCAGTTTTTGTGGGCCTCTTGTGGGCCTCAGTTAATTAAAGCCTGCAATTCATCTGAGCTAAAGTTGTAAACCTCGTTACAGAAGTGACAGGTTAATTCCGCCCCATCATCTACCTTTATCATATCTTTTATTTCTTCCTCACCAAGTAATTTAAGCGCCGCAAGGCTGCGTTTACGAGTGCAGGGGCAACGAAAGCTCACCGGTTGTATCGCTTCCCCACCACCCACCAATACAGGATCAAGATCTGGAAAAATGTCTTTTAATAATTGATCTAAATTGCCAGCGCAACTCTGCAATTTGTGGCTGAAGTGCTTCACCTCACTGCAGCGGGCCTCCAATAAGGCCACTAAAGCAGGCTCATCTGCTGCTTTCGGTAGTATTTGTACTAATAACCCACCAGCACTTCGTATGCCGGTTTGATCAATTGTTTCACCAACAAATACCGCAGATGGGGTTTGTTCAGAATGTAATAAGTAAGACGCAATATCTTCACCAACACAACCGCTAACAAGTTCTACGGTGCTGCTATAGGGAGGTCCTTGGCCCTTATCGCGCACAACATGTAGATAACCGGTTCCAACAGCTTTGCTGAAATCAAATTGAGCTGGATCGCCAATTGGATCAAGCTCTAATTGCGGAACGCCCACCTGACCCCTCACCGTGCCATCCCTGCCGGCATCCACCATCAATCCTTTCAAAGGTCCATCAGCTTGGATGCGTAGGTTCACCCGGCCATGGGCCACCTTCATGGAACTAGCAAGCAATAAACCTGCCGTCATCGCTCGCCCCAACAAGGCGCTGGTGAGATATGAAAGGTTATGGCGGCGTCTGGCATAACGGGCCGTAACCGTTGTATTTATGGCCACTAGGCGGATACCGCCACCAGCTGCCGTGGCGCGCACCAACTGGTCAGGCATGGGCAAACATCGAATCGTTAGATCGTAAACAGCGCCCCTGGTGCAAGTGCCAATGCTGCTGCATCAAACCTTTAAATGCCTCCGGTTCATGGGTAACCACCAGCAATAAACGTTCGCGGCTAATCGGAAGAAGCAGCTCCAAAAGATCGTGACGCACCGACCAATCCAAACCTGCAGTGGGTTCATCCAGGAGCAGGATCGGTGGATCTCGCAACAATTGCACTGCAATAGCCAAGCGGCGCTGTTGCCCGCCGCTTAAGCGTTCTGGCGCCTGTTGCAATGAAATGCCAGCCAAACCAACTTGAGTTAATACAGCATCGATTTTTTCTGTTGCCAGGCGTCTGTGCCCTATGTGTAATTCCTGAGCAACGCTGAGGCCAAGAAAGTGTCTTTCCGGAAATTGAAACACCAAACCGCATAACCAACGCCTTTGACGTGCGCTGGTGCTGTGGCCGTCCCAGCGGATTTGGCCAGCCTGCGGGCTAGCTAAACCGGCAATTAAATCCAGCAAACTGCTTTTACCACTACCACTGCGGCCTGCCATCAACGCGGGTTCCCCCAGCCGCAATTGAAAATTGAGCCCCTCCAGGATTGGCTTTTCACTGGTGGCTGGGTGATAGCAAACCGCTTCAAGTTCCAGCAATGCCTGGTCCATTTGTGCACTGGTGCCTAGCTTGGCTCTATGCAGGTAAATTTTCGCGATTTCGATCCCTTCAACTGCTGGTTTTGGTTGCGTTTTCCAAACGTGCCAGGCCAGGGGGAACGCCAATACCTAGAGGAAACCTTCAATAGCTGGTATTTCCTTGGCAGGCTCGGTGCCTTCAACGCCGAAAACCTTCAAGTGCATGAAGAAGGTGCAGATGTGAGTTGGATGTCTTACGACAACGACGATGCAGAAACCTCTCTTTTGGCTGTTATGCACAACATGGGGGAATTTGAATATCAAAGTGAATGGGCTCGGGTATGGCTGGATCTCGGCACCAGCGATGGGGTTGCCCTTGATGTGTTGATCAATTCACTAAGATGCCTTGATCGTGATTTACTTCAAATCGAAGAATTATTGATCGGTGGTACAAATGAAGATTGGCCAGTAGAAGAAAGTGAAGATCGCTTTTTTGAAAATTAAATCAAAATTACATATGTAATAGAGTTGAAATAATGGCTGAGCAAAGGCGGCTAATAATCTCCCCTAATCGTTTGCTTGATTTTGCCAAACCCCTACCCCTTAACCCTGGGGAACTGCATTATTTGCAAAGGGTTTTACGGCTTAAAAGCGGGGCAGGTTTCAACATTTGTGATGGCAATGGAACTATCTATCTGGCAAATTTATGCCCTGATGGCAATGCTCAGCTAATTAAAAAAGAAAAGTTGATTCCGCAAATAAAACCGGATCTGCAATTATTTTTTGGTTTATTTCGCCGTGATTTAGAGGTGATGTTGCGGATGGCAACTGAACTTGGCGTGGATCAGCTTCATCCCCTGCAAGCCGATTATTCGCTACTTGAACCAGGCGGCCAGCGTCAAGAACGCTGGAACATCATTATCAAAGAAGCAACCGAACAATCTGAGCGGGCCTGGTTACCACGTTTAGCGGGTCTGGAAAATACTGCTACCGCATTAACAACACCAGCTGCTTTGGAGGTGTGTCGCTGGATTGGTGTTACTAGGGAAGCTGGCGTGCCCCCTTTAGAAAAGTTACTAAAAAAAGAAAATGCAATAAATGCAAAGCATTGGCAGCTGGCCTGCGGGCCGGAGGGGGGTTGGAGCAGCACTGAGCGTGAGCTCGCCGCCGCTGCAGGTTGGCAAGCTGTGAGCCTTAGCCCCACGGTGTTGCGCTGCTCCACCGCTGCAATCAGCGGCCTTGCCTTGATGCAACATCAGCGGCTGCAACTCAGCGGCGAATCCCTTCAGCCATCTCCTTAAAGCCAGCTAGAGCTGCCCCAGGTAAGCGACGTGCGCGAGGCAGCGCGTTTGCAGGATTGAGATACTTATCAGCAAAAGTTTCATTGCTAATAACCACCGTATTAGCGTCAATTTCGGCCCTTTCCGCCGCCAGTAATTGAGCCGTAGTGAGCACTTCAACTTCAGGAACTACGGGCGCAGGCTGATTTTTAGGAGCAGGTTGATTTTGGGGGGCAGGTTGATTTTGGGATACCGGCGTTAGCTCCTTTGAAACCTTTACTGGTGTTTGTAGAGGGGGGCCAATTTTAAAAACAGGCGCTGCGGAATCCAAAGATGCCGGAATTTGATCAGCTGCAGGTTCGTCAACAGGCGCTATTTTTACTGGCGCCACATCCACAGGAACAGTGGGCGCCTTGGAAATCTCCAGAAATGGCTTACCAATGCCAAGAAGCTTTTTCAACACCATGGAATCTCCTCAACCAACCCTAATTATCAGGGCATAAAGCCCATAGTTGCCGCTTACTTATGGCTGTGCAACATCAAATTCAGCGGCGGCCGCTTCTAACCAGTGCTCCAAGCCATGGTTTTTTTGCCATTCAGGTTGGTGGCAAGCAGAAAGAGTGCCAAGCAAACGATTCAAATGCTGGCCATCAGCACCCATCAATTGCCATTGGCTTTGGCGATAACGCCGCAAAGCTTGAGCATTGCAACCGCTTTGGCGTTTAAAGCCAGCCGCCCATCGCTTAGCAAAGCGGCGGATCCCATCTATCCCGCCATCAGCCCATAAAGGAATTTCAGCTGAACCCTTAAGGCGTGTCCAAAGGGGATGCAAATGCTCGGGTAAGGGCAAGCAACGTTCCTGCCCAGGCCGGCATGGTCTGCCTTCCCCTTGCAATCCCCAACTGCGAATCCAAAGCACTGGTTGCCCATGCTCTAAGCCCAAATCGATCGGCCTCAACCCCGCGGCCTCGAGGGTGCGTAAACCAATTAAACGCACTAATAAATAGATGGGATCATGTTGCCAATTTCTATCAAGGTTGCGCAGAAATGCGGCATCAAGACTCGGCTCCGGCCTGGGGCTCAAGGGCAGTGGCTCTAGGGATGTAAAAGGATTCAGCGCCACCATGCCCTGGCGATAGGCCTGTGCATAAAAAGCGCGAATCACAGTGAGGCGTCGCTGGGCGGTGCTGGTACTTGCAGTAGCAAAAAGATGATTACGCCAGCGCCAGGCTGCGCCTTCACTAACTGCAGCCGGCAGGCTCACAGCACTGAAATCAAGCAGCCGCTTTAATTCACGGTGCCATTGCAATTCACTGCCAGAAGCAGAAACACCCCGCTGGCGCCGCTGAAGCACCCAACCCGCAACGGTGTTAGGTGCTCCCGGCCGTTTTCGCTCATCTAAAGGCTGATGCAATTGCGTGAAAAAAGTTTCTTGTGCCAGCGGGAAATAGTCGATTGAAAGCACTAAGCCTCGGGCACGAAAACCATTAACCAAAATTTCAGCCAGGTCACTTTCTTCTGGAATTAACAACTCCCCAGCAAAGTGCTGCTGCTGAAATTGACGGGCGCAATCCCTGGCCACCAACCTCACCTCCCGCTTGCGCAACTGCAGGGCGCCGGTGCTCAACTCCAGCAACCGCTGCACCTCTTCATCCACTTCCCGATAACGCCAATGGGCTTGGCTGAGATCGGGTCCAAGAAAGCGGCGAAAATTGCGTCGCCCCAGGGGGCGCCTCAACGGCTTTGGTACTACCCGCTCATACCACCAACCAACGGGAGTTCCCTCAGAATATTTGAGATATATGAATTGCTCTCCCCCCTGCACGCCAACCCGACCGATCAACTGAATACCAGTTCCTTAATTCAAGCACAAACTAATCTTAATGTTTACGAATTGCAAGTAGATCGATCACCCAATCCGCGTTCACAGTGAGCACTGCTAAATCATCTTCCCGTAGCACCTGAAGCAGGGAGGGTTCAGCGGTGCGGGCGCCACCCTCGCAGCAAATCACCTGAGCTAGAAAAGGTTGCTGACGCGGAGGCGCCACCGCCACCACATCCCCCACCCGCACAGCAAGAAACAAGGGGCCCTGGGAATTCACTCACAATCCAGCAATCGAGTTGAATGGTACACCTGAACTGCTCACGAAAACCACTCCAATGATCGCTCCGATGATCACCGCAATGATCACTGGCTTGTTTAGTGCCGTAATTAATGCTGTTCTGATCTTGCTGGTGCGGCGTTTACCTCTATTAACCCCAGCCGGCTGGTGGCATGCCTGGGGGCTTGGCACCTTGCTGGCAATCAGCCTCGGTTGGCGTGGCTGGCTAGCGGTGGTGCTTTATCTGGCGTTTGGCTCCGCAGTTACAAAGCTGGGATTTGCAAAAAAACAAGCCCTTGGTATTGCAGAGGGCCGCGGCGGCAAAAGAGGGCCAGAAAATGTTTGGGGATCTGCCGCCACCGGCCTAGTGCTGGCGCTGGCAACCCTGCTGCCAGGAGCACCAAAACAGTTGCTGCTGAGCGGTTTTGTCGCAAGTTTTGCCGCCAAACTGGCTGATACTTTTGGCAGTGAAATCGGTAAACGTTGGGGTAAAACCACCTTGAGCTTGAGCCGATGGCGCCCTGTTCCTCCCGGTACCGATGGCGCCGTAAGCATTGAGGGAACAGCGGCCAGCTTTATTGGTGCCCTGCTGTTTTGTTGCATAGGCTGGGGCTTGGGTTTGATTCCAGCAGGGCAAATTGCATTACTGAGTGCAGTAGGGCTAGTGGCAAGTTTGCTGGAAAGTTTGATCGGGGCTGAATTACAACCCCGCTTTGTATGGCTTACTAATGAAGGGGTAAATGGCTTACTAACCGTTATTGCGGCTGGGCTTGCCATGGCCCTGCTGCGCTGAGTTGCTGTTGCAACTGTTGCTGCAAACGCTTTAAGCGGCGCGAGAGGCGGCATGGGGTGAGTTGAAGTTCGCGGGCTAATTCCCGTTGCGAGCGTCCATCAATCCAGCAGCCGCGAATAAGGCGCTGATCAAGAGGTGCTAGGCTGGATATTTTTTCATCAATTTCCAGCAGCAGTAAGTTTTGCTCAGGAGATGGGCGGGAATCCACCAGTTCGTGGCTTACTGAACTTTGGCCATCAGCATCTTGGTTTTGCGCATCAAGGCTTGTGCATTGCAAGGCATGGTGCAAGCGCCGGGCCTGCTCTAAACGCTCTTCTGTGCAACCAAGCTGCAAGGCCAAAACAGGATCGGTAAGAGGTGGCAAGCCTTGGTGCTGCCTTTGTTGTTGCAGCTGTTCTTGTTTTGCCATCAAATTACGGAGCCGCCAGGAGCAACGAATCGGTTGATGCCGGTCGCGCAGATGGTGCCGCATCTTGCCAAGAATTAATGGCACGGCATAGGTGCTGAAGGCATGCCCCTTGCTCGGCTCAAACCCCTGCACCGCAGCCACTAAACCAATACATCCGATTTGAAAGAGGTCATCAAAGGCAAGATTGCAACGCTGGGCCTGGCGTTGCGCTTGCTGACGCACCAAGTTCAAATGTGCTTCAACAAGGCGATTTCTTAGGCGGATGCAACGGCTATCGGCGTAATCGCGATGCATCGCCTCAAGGGTGGAAGGGGAATAACGAATTGGACGAGGGGCCATGGCTGCAGAAGCATTTGGACCCCTTCAAGCTCGCTCCAGCATGGGCTTTGCCAAAAGCTGCAAACGGGTGGGGGCACCCCCCTCCTTTTGGGGGTGTTTATGTAAAAGAAAACTGCGATAACGGGTAGCTAATTCTTCGCCAAAGAGGGTAAGAAGCGCATACACCACAAGCACTGGAAATACATCAGCCCAGGCAAATGAACTGAGGGCCTCCAGCAAAACCACCCCTAAACCACCGGCCCCAACCAAACCCACCACCACTGTTTCCCGCAGAATTACATCAGCGCGGTAGGCGCCATAGGCCAAATAACCAGCCGCAAGCCCATTAAAACGAGCCATTAGCAATGCCTTGCGGCTAGAAACCCCAGCCACCAACAGGGCCTGTTCAGGGCGAGGATCTTGAGCTTCCAACCCCTCAAGAAAAAGCCTGCCGAGAAT
>NZ_CEXBMR010000005.1:0-39374 GCF_982614295.1 Synechococcus sp. | reverse complement strand
CCACGGTAGCCGCCAGGCCTGCCATTGAAAAATTTGCTGATCCATTGGCCAATGCCAAGGGCCCAGCAACACTTGCCACTGCAAATCAAGCAATTGGGCCGCTGGAAATAACAGCAACAGCAACACCACAAACAGCAACAGCAATTCCCGGCCCCTTTGCCCCACAACTGCTCCGGGTTGCCACCATCTGCGCCGAAGCAAGGCGATACCTTGCTCTAGCAAAAACATCACTAGGGCAAGGGCCCACAAACTGGTCCAGGCTTCATGAAATTGCAAAGACTGCAAAGAAAGCCGCAAATCAGCCCCAACGCCCCCCAAACCAAAAACACCTAGCAAGGTTGCTGAACGCAGGGCGCATTCCAAGCGATAACCCCCATAACTAAGCACTCCCGGCAGCAGGCTTGGGCCAAGGCCCGTTAGCAAAGCGGCTGGGCTGGGCGCCCCAGCTACACGTAAAGCCTGAAATGGTGCTTGCGGCAATGATTCCAACTGATCACTCACCACCCGTGCCACCAAAGCGCCGTAGGGAATCGCAATCGCTACAACCGCCACCACCGGTTGCAAACCAAGGCCCTGCAACAGGATTAATCCCCACAGCAATTCATGCAAGGAACGCGGCAAAGCAAGAAGGCGGCGCAATAAATCGGCTGGCCAGCGGCAACCCCAAAAGGCTTCGCTAACGGTGGGGGCAGATAGCAAGCCAGCCCCTATCCCGATTACCAGGCTTAACAACCAAGACCAAAGCGCCACAGCAAGGGTGATCGCGATGCCGCTGCAAGCCGATGCCAGAAGGCTTGGTGTGAGGCTTGGCCGCAGGGCTGCACCAAAAAAATTTGCTATTAAGCCCCAGCCGCCACCATGAATTTCAAATGGCAAAAACACCAGCAGTGGTAAAAAAACCAGCGCCGGCAGCAACAGCCCAAAAACGGGGGCGAACTTAGCTTGCATTACATCTAATTTTGCGCATACAAATCATTAATTAGTTCAGCGCTAAGGCTTTTTGGGTTGCCATCAAATAACAGTTCACCATTACGTAAACCGATCACACGATCAAAACCTTGCACTAAATCTGGGCGATGCAAACTGAGCAATAAACTGCGAGGGGCTGCACCTAATTCCAACAATAATTCCAATAACCTCGCCGCTAATGGGGGATCCAACTGAGCTAGCGGTTCATCTGCCAATAGCAATTCAGCCCCCTGACGCAGCAAGCGAGCCAAGGCAACCCGCTGCCGCTGCCCTCCTGATAGTTGCTTTACAGGCACCGCCAATAAATCAGGATCTAATTCCACCTCACTAAGCACCTTGGCGCAGGCATTGGTTTCAAGGGGCATAAAAAGATTCAGCAACACCAAAGGCCAAGGCCAAACCGCTAAGCGACCACAATTCAGGCTTTGTTGCACACTTAATTCCTCCACTAGGCGCAGGTCTTGCCAGAGGGTGCCGATACGGGCCTGCTGCCGTTGCCGTCTTTTACCGCTACTTGCGTTTTCACCAAACCAATAAACAGCGCCGCAAGCGGGTTTAATTAAGCCGTTAGCAACAGCAAGCAAAGTGCTTTTACCCGCGCCACTAGCACCGAGCAATGCCACCCGTTCGCCACGATTCAACTGCAAATTCAAATTATTTAAACGGGGTCGCTGGCGCCCTGGCACCACAATTCCCTTTAGTTCCAGTATCAACGAATTTTCCCTAGTTTTCTACCAACCGATTCAATCTCGCCATATTGAGAAGCGGGAGCAACAACAAATTGACGTGCACCAAAGAGTTCCAGGATCTGCTGTTGCTTCTGATCCGAAGGCCTAAGTGCAATCAAAGCCTTTTGTAATTTTTTTGTAAAACCAACGCCAAAGCGCTTATCTAAATCACCCTGAGCAATCCAGTGATAGTCGGGATAGGGAGGGGTACGCCAAAGTGCCAACACCTTGGTGCGATCAACAGTGCCTTTCTTTAGATTGCTTTGCCAAACCTGTTCATTAACAGCCCCAGCTTCGTAGGCGCCGCTTTGCACCAAGGCGATAGTTGCATCATGGCTGCCGCTAAAACCAGGGGCGCCGCCTGCAAAATCACTAATTTGCACTCCTCCTTTCGATAAAAAATATTGCGGCATCAAGCGGCCAGAGGTAGAGCTTTCAGAGCCAAATGTAAAACGCTTACCTTTGAATTGCTGAAGATCATTAAAACCTCGAATTGGCTTTATTCCTTGAAAACTATTCGCATTACCAATAAATATGGAGTGAAATGCAGCATCCACATCCCGTTGAGCTAAAACTTTAGCCCCAGGTGTTTGCAATCTAGCCTGCACCCCAGTGAGGCCGCCAAACCAAACCAAATCAAGATCACCATTGCGAAAACCTGTAACCGCTGCGCTATAATCAATCACAGGAATGTATTTAACTTCCACTCCCAACTTTTCCTGCAATTCATCAGACAGCAATCCGTATAAACGATTGAGCTTCTCAGGATTTTGATCTGGAATTGCGCTGATACGCAATAACATTTTATTAGCTGATGGCCGCTGAGCCTGGGGAATCTGCTGATTTTGGGCGACGTTAGTTTCTGCTAAGGCAGGTAATTGCAAAGGCAAAAATGCAAATGCGATCAGAAATACAAACATCTTTAACTGTAGTAAAAAACTGAAACAGCTCAGTTGTGCAACCTGCTTAAGAAGTTTCCAAGCCGAGCCAATCCATCATCAATTGTTGCACTACTTACAGCGCAGGAAAGTCTTACGCACCTGTCGTCTCCAAAAGGAGCCCCGGGCACAAGAGCTAAACCTTCCTTATCAAGCAATTGATTGCAAAAATCAAGCGATGCCAAGCCATGGGAACTCACATCTGGAAAGGCATAGAAAGCCCCAGTTGGTGGCACTAGCACCAGGCCAGGCAATTGCTGTAAACCGCGGGTGAGCCGCTCGCGGCGAGCCGAGAAACTTTTTGCCATCTCTTCCACGCAAAGCATCGAACCTTCAAGG
Source organism: Synechococcus sp. (assembly GCF_982614295.1). Lineage (NCBI taxonomy): Bacteria > Bacillati > Cyanobacteriota > Cyanophyceae > Synechococcales > Synechococcaceae > Synechococcus > Synechococcus sp. Next base: position 36,400 of record NZ_CEXBMR010000005.1, on the reverse strand, counting down.
GCGGCGAGTGCTCCAAACTGGGCAAAGGTGCACACATTGCTGGTGGACTGACTTTGCAACGCAATGGCGGCCTTAAGAGCAGGCAATGGGCCCGCCAAGTAGCCAAGGCGCCAACCGGTCATGGCCCAGCCTTTTGCAAAGCCATTCACCACAAATAAGCGATCAGCCAAATCGGGCGCTAACTCCGCCAAGCTGTGATGTTTCTGGCCGGGGGCAAGGAGATATTCATAAATTTCATCGCACACAACAGCTATGTGTGGATGGCGCCTCAACAAATCAGCCACCGCCTCTAATTCATGCTGCTGCAACACCAAACCGGTGGGATTTGATGGGGTGTTCAGAATCAATAAACGACTACGCGGATTGATCCGCGCCTCAAGTGCTTCGATATCAAGCCGAAATCCGGCTGCTGCTGCACTGGGCACCACCTGCACGCTGGCTCCAGCCAATTGAGCCATTTCCGGATAGCTAAGCCAGTAGGGAGCCGGTAGGAGCACTTCATCGCCTGGATCCAGCAACACCTGAAACAGGTTGTAGAGCGCTTGTTTACCGCCATTAGTAACCAATACCTGTTCGGCGCTAACCGCCATGCCATTGGCCCGTGCCAACTTGGCGGCAATAGCAGCGCGCAGTTGCGGTTCACCTGCTGCTGGCCCGTAGCGGGTAGCGCCATCTTCCAAAGCGCGAGTGGCGGCTTCTCGGATAAAGGCGGGGGTATCGAAATTTGGTTCTCCAGCACTGAGACTGCAGATATCCTTGCCAGCAGCTTTTAATTGCTTTGCCTTAGCGGCAATGGCCAGGGTTAAAGAGGGCTTCAGGGCCTTTGCCCGGGCCGAGAGCATCAGCAAAAAATCCAGCCATTCCAGTGTGCATGAACGCCCGTCCGTTTTGGGTACTCGCCAGCAACAACCCAGCTGAATTAGCGCAGTTTTATGCAGCGCTTGTTACCAAAGAAGCATTTTCGCGCGGATCTACCTGGGTTTTACAACTTGAAGCAGCGGGGGATCTGGTTTTTTACTGCCCATCTAAAACCCGACCCCAACCTGCTCAGCCAGGCCGATTAGCCCTTTGCCTTCAGGTTTTGCAACTTGAAGCTGCTATCAGCAAAGCCCTTGCTCTTGGCGGCCAATGTTTAGAACCAGCGCGCCAAGAAAATTTTGGCCGTGAAGCTTGGTTGAGCGATCCAGAAGGCAACCGACTACTGCTTTTGGAGCCCCTATTGGAACCACTGAAAGAATTGTGAATCAAACAAAACTTGAACAGCTCAAGGAGCTTGAGAGCCAATGCCGCGGTTGTGAATCCTGCGCCCTAGCAAAACAAAGGGAGCAGGTGGTAGTTGGTAGGGGAAACCCAAATGCCAGCTTGATGTTGATAGGCGAAGCCCCAGGTCAAAAAGAAGACGCCTGCGGCCAGCCATTTGTTGGTCGTGCCGGCCAGTTGTTAGAGCAGCTTTTGCTGCAGGCAAATCTGTGTAGCAAAAGCGATTTATATATTTGCAATGTGATCAAGTGCCGGCCGCCCGGAAATCGCAAACCCAGCCCGATTGAAATTCAAGAGTGCCGGCGCTGGCTTGATTCGCAAATCAATTTGATCAATCCAACCTTGATTTTGCTGGCGGGGGCCACTGCTGTTGCTGCAATTCTTGGAATAAAAGCAAAATTAGGCTTGCAACGGGGCCGCTGGCATCAACTACAGGAACGCAACTATCGGCCGATTTATCACCCTTCCTATCTGCTCCGTTTCCCTTCAGTGGCTGCAGGTAGCCCAAGGGGTTTAACCCTTCAAGACCTAAGGGATACAGAACAATTACTGCGCAAAAACTAAAAAATGTGCCATGGTTTGGCTCGCCCCCAAACCCCCTGCCCATGACCGGCCTTCAGGCCCGTTTCGACACGGTGATCCATCGCCGCAAAACCCGCAGCGTGCGGGTTGGTGATCTGTGGATCGGTAGTGATCACCCGGTGGTGGTGCAGTCGATGATTAACGAAGACACCCTTGATGTGGAAGGGGCCAGCGCCGGCATCCGAAGGTTGCATGAGGCGGGCTGCGAAATCGTGCGGCTCACGGTGCCTTCTCTGGCCCATGCAAAGGCGGTAGCAGAAATCCGTCGCCGTGTTGCCAACAGCGGAGCGGCAGTGCCCCTGGTGGCAGATGTGCACCACAACGGCATGAAAATTGCCCTGGAAGTAGCGAATCACGTGGATAAGGTGCGAATAAATCCTGGTTTATTTGTATTTGATAAGCCGGATCCAAACCGCACTGAATTCAGCACAGCTGAAAGTGAAGCGATTGCTGATCGGATTACTGAAACCTTTGAACCACTGGTGAACTTGCTAAAAAAGCAAGATAAAGCTCTCAGGATCGGCGTAAATCACGGTTCATTAGCGGAGAGGATGCTCTTCAACTACGGCGACACCCCACTGGGAATGGTGGAAAGCGCTCTGGAGTTCATTCGTATTTGCGATCGGCTTGATTTTCATAACATCGTTATTTCGATGAAAGCCTCTAGGGCCCCAGTGATGTTGGCCGCCTATCGCTTAATGGCCCATCGCATGGATGAAGCAGGTTTTCACTACCCCTTGCATCTAGGTGTAACGGAAGCTGGTGATGGTGATTACGGACGTATTAAAAGCACCGCAGGCATCGCCACCCTTTTGGCCGACGGGCTTGGCGACACAATTCGTGTTTCGCTAACTGAAGCGCCAGAAAAAGAAATTCCAGTTTGCTACGGCATCTTGCAAGCCTTAGGGCTTCGCAAAACAATGGTGGAATATGTGGCCTGCCCCAGTTGCGGCCGCACCTTATTTAATTTGGAAGAGGTTTTACATAAGGTGCGAGCTGCTACCGACCACCTCACCGGTCTCGATATTGCAGTGATGGGCTGCATTGTTAACGGGCCTGGCGAAATGGCCGACGCAGACTATGGCTACGTGGGCAAAACCCCTGGCATCATCTCCCTGTATCGCGGCCGTGACGAAATTGGCCGGGTTCCAGAGGCGGAAGGGGTAGATGCGTTGATCGCTCTGATCAAAAGTGACGGTAGATGGGTGGAGCCAGAGGTCTGAATAAGCGTTACGTTAAGGGGATCAATAAAAGCTCGATGAGTCAACTAGGTTTTCGCCGCACTGCATTAGTAGCTCTTGCTGGAGCCGGCAGCCTGGCTGCGGTTGTTGTGCTTGGAAGCGACTTATTACTTGGCAGCAGCACAGCTGCAATTATTTCCGATAGCCCTAAAGAGGTGATGGATGAAGCCTGGCAGATTGTATTTCGTGATTACTTAGATACCACCGGGAAATACACAGACGACAGATGGAAGATTTTACGGCGCGATGTTCTTAATAAAAGCTATGGCAACAAAAAAGACGCCTATGAAGCTATTCGCGGAATGCTCGCCACCCTGGATGATCCCTACACAAGATTTTTAGATCCGAGGGAATTTAAAGAAATGCAAATAGATACCTCTGGAGAATTATCTGGAGTTGGCATTCAATTAAGCCTCGATAAAGATACAAAAGAGTTAATAGTTGTATCACCTATAGATGGTTCGCCCGCATCCAGAGCCGATGTGAAACCAAAAGATGTAATTGCTCAGATAAATGGTAAAAGCACAAAAGGAATGAGCACAGAGGATGCGGTTAAGTTAATCCGCGGGCCGGTGGGCACAAAGGTGTCAATTCAACTGCGGCGCAATAAAACGCAGCTTGTAAATGTTGATTTAATCCGCGATAGAATTGAAATCCATGCTGTTGACAGCAGGTTAAATACCACACCGGATGGCAGCAAGGTTGGTTACATTCGCCTGAAGCAATTCAATGCAAATGCCACCAAAGATATGCGTGCAGCTATCAAAGAATTAGAAACCAAAGGCGCCCAGGGTTATGTATTAGATCTACGCAGTAATCCAGGCGGTTTATTAATGGCCAGCGTTGAAATCGCTCGCCAATGGTTGGATGATGGAGTGATTGTGTCTACAAAAACCCGTGATGGGGTACAAGATATAAAACGTGCTTCAGGAAAAGCACTTACAAAAGCACCTGTGGTGGTATTAGTTAATGAAGGTTCTGCCAGCGCTAGCGAAATACTTTCAGGAGCGCTTCAAGATAATAATCGTGCTATTTTAGTTGGCCAAAAAACATTTGGCAAAGGGCTAGTTCAATCGGTGCGCGGCTTATCAGACGGCTCTGGTATGACTGTAACAATTGCCAAGTATTTAACACCTAGCGGCAGAGATATTCACAAATTTGGTATTAAACCAAATATTACGGCAAAACTAACTAAAGATGATGCAAAAAATTTAAAATTTGACCAGCTTGGCACTAAGAGAGATCCTCAATATAAAGTTGCTGAAACTGCATTAATCAAACAGCTAAATGCTGCGAGTTCTAAAATTATTAAAGCGAAAGTATTTAACCCAAATACAACAAATCTACCTGCAGCATTAGAAACTCAAAATAAAGAGGATTAAGCCGCGCCGCCTACAGGTTGCATGATTCCACCACCGGGATTGGAGTCGTCGTCGTCATTACTGCTGTCTTGCTGGAGGAGCGCAAATAAACCAAAACCAACGCAACCAAGCAGAGAAAGCACAAAACCAATACCTGAAGAACCAGCGCCAAGATCTAAAACTGCCCCTAGGCCGTCGCTCAGATCAACAATTGCGTTCATTACGAATCTTTAAGTTCCCAAATTGTAACGAACTTTTGCGTAAATGAGGCTTTTAGGGGGTGGGAATCTGAGCAGCCATCTGTTCCAGCCAATTTTTGAGTTCCTCCAGTTGTTTATCGGCTGTTAGCACCCCAAGGCCGCGGGCTAAAACCTTTGCCGTGGTGCCACTACCGGCCTGATAAACAAGCCGTCCATGCAAATGGCTTGGCAGGCCTTGGCGTAAGCGCCGAAAAGCGGGTTCCTCCATCGGGGTTTCAAGGGCAATATTGGGTTTTTCTGGCTTGATACGCGAAAATCCGCAGCGCTTTGCCAGCAATTTCAACTCCATTACCTGCAGCAGTGATTGCACCGCTGGCGGCAAGGCTCCGTAACGATCAATCCAATCAGTTGCAAGTTGCAGCAATGCTTCTCTGCCGTTGCAATCAGCCGCAGCACGATACGCTGCCAACTTTTCGTCTGCTTCGGTGATCCAATCGGCTGGGATGAAGGCGGTAATGGTGAGATCAATCTGGGTTTCATCCACTGCAGGGATGTCTTGGCCACGAATCTCAGCTAATTCCTCCTGGAGCATCTCCATGTAAAGGTCAAAACCAATCGTTTCCATCTGGCCGCTTTGCTCAACGCCGAGCAGGTTGCCAACACCGCGGATTTCCATATCACGCATTGCCAGCTGATAACCGCTACCGAGCTGGGCAAATTCTTGAATTGCCCGCAGTCTTTGGCGGGCTGCCTCCGTTAGGGAGGAATCGCCCGGATAAAACAACCAAGCATGGGCTTGGATCCCACTTCTGCCTACCCTGCCCCGCAATTGATATAGCTGTGCCAGGCCAAACTTCTGAGCATCTTCCACCAGAATTGTATTTACCCTTGGGATATCAAGGCCACTTTCAATAATCGTGGTGCAGAGCATTACATCTGCTTCTCCAGCATTAAATGCCACCATGGCACTTTCTAATTCACCCTCTGGCATTTGGCCGTGGGCCACTAATAAACGCAATCCAGGCAGCATCAAGCGCAGCTGTTCAGCCACCTCTTCAATACCAGCAACCCTTGGCACCACATAAAAAACCTGTCCACCACGATCAAGCTCTTGGCGTATTGCGCTGCGCACCGCCTCTTCATCTAAAGAAGCGAGATGGGTTTTTATCGGACGCCGCAATGGTGGTGGAGTAGTGATCAAACTCATCTCTCTAACCCCAGACAAACTCATATAAAGAGTGCGGGGTATTGGAGTAGCTGAAAGGGTAAGAACATCAACATCTTTGCGCAACACCTTTATTTTTTCTTTTTGGCTAACACCAAAACGTTGTTCTTCGTCTACAACAAGTAAACCCAATTGCCTGAAATTTGTACCTTTACCTAAAAGTTGATGGGTACCAACCACCACATCTATTGCCCCTTCTTGAAGGCCGCTAAGAATCTCTTTACGTTCGGCGGTGGTGCGAAAGCGATTTAGTAATGCCACCTTTAAAGGATATGGGGCATAGCGCTCACTCAAGGTGCGCCAATGCTGTTGAGCAAGCACCGTTGTGGGAGCTAGCAAAGCGCATTGCTTACCAGCTGTTACCGCTTTAAAAATTGCTCTAATTGCAACCTCAGTTTTACCAAAACCCACATCGCCACATACCAAGCGATCCATCGGTTTTGATGTTTCCATATCGCGTTTCACATCCGCAATCGCTTTTACCTGATCCGGCGTGGGTTCATAGGGGAAAGAATCTTCTAATTCCAGCTGCCAGGGGCCATCAACAGGAAAAGCAAACCCTGGTGATTCATGCCGTTCGGCATATAGCTTCACCAGATCAAATGCCACTTTACGAACAGCTTTTCGCGCCCGTTCTTTTGCTCTACTCCAAGCAACACCACCCATGCGATTTAGCTCTGGAGGTGAATCTGTGCTTGCTCTAAAACGACCAAGACTTGCCAATTGATCTGCAGCTACCCGCAATAAACCATCGGCATATTGCACCACTAAGTAATCGCGAGCATCACCGGCTATAGCAAGTTTTTCTAATTTTAAAAAGCGACCAATGCCATGGTTGCGATGCACCACAAAATCACCGGGTTGCATCCGGTTTGGATCAATCGTGCGGCTAGCAGCCCTACGCCTGCGCCGCACATAACCACTGGCGGTGAGATTATGTTGACCAAAAAACTCTCGATCTGTAATAAGAATTAAACGCCAAGCGGGCAACTGCAGGCCCTCCAGCTCAACATTACCCCTAGTTTTTAAGGCTATTGGTGTTTGCTGCTCAAGCAAACGTTCAATCGCTGGAAAATCATGGGGATTTGGTATGAACTTACTTATACAATTATGCTCCTCTAATAATGCAACTGCCCGGGATGGTTGGGCTGATAGTAACCACACTCGCGCCTTATCTTGCTGAAAACCTTTCACCAGAGCTGCTAATTTACCAAATTGATTTGGATAAGCAGTAACAGACCTACTAGCAAGATCAAAATTGTTGGGATGGTTATCAGTTTCTGCTAATTCAGCAAGATCAAAACCAGCAAATTCCTGAAGCTGAGCTAAGGAATTAGCAATAGGTTTATGTAAACATTTTGGTAATAATAGTGCCCCATCTACTAAACATTCAGCGCCCCATTCTTCTTGATAATGCTGCTCAACATGATCAAACCACTGCTGGCCATGGGCTAATAATTGACGCCTTTCATCAACAACAACCATGGTGCTAGTGGGCAAATAATCTAAAAGCGAACTGGGTTCAGCCCAAGCCAAGCCCATCAGACGCCGCATCCCCTCAGGCGTATCACCCGCTAATAGTTGCTCTAATGCCTCAGTTGCAAGCAGCCGATCCAATGTTTCTGGTAATTGCTGCCGCAACGCTTGAGCTATTAGAGGGCTGTAGCTGGTGGGGGTAAGCCGAACCAAACTCACTGCATCAAGGGAGCGCTGGGTGCCGGGATCAAATTCCTTTAATTTATCTAAATCGTCGCCAAAAAATTCAAGCCGCACCGGTAATTCAGCGCTAACAGGAAAAAGATCAACGATGTCTCCCCTGCGGCTCCAAGTGCCCTCTTGCTCAATCGTTGCTACCCGTTCATAACCAAGCCGGGCCAGGGTTTCTCCTAGCTGATCGAGATTTACGCAATCCCCCTTACGCAAGCTGAAGCATTGCTCAGCTAAAACCTGTGGTGGCGGTAGATGGGGTTGCAGAGCTCGCTCGCTGGCAACAATCGCCCCTTGCCAGCTGCGATCGCCTTTGCTGTTGAGCGCAAGCAGTTCGCTTAAAACCTGTAGCTGGCCCCAAGTAATTTCACTGGTGGGATCAAATCCTTCATAGGGAGATCCCTCACTGGTGGGATAAAGCTGTGTGGTGGGCCACCCCATTAATTCCAACAGTGCCGCCCAACGACCTGCCTCCTCCAAGGTGGGCACCACCACAAGCAAAGGGGTGCCTTCGCTGCGGGCTAAAGCTGAAGTGATGAGCGCCCGAGCGGCCCTACCAGCCCCCTGCAAACGCAAACGATCGGCTCGACGGATGCGTTCCAACACCTCTGCCGTAAGCGGCACCTGCTCTAGCTGGCGCACCAGGGCGGTTAAAGGCATCGAAAACAAAACTGCACCGCATCAGATCTTCGCAACTGATCAAGCCGTTTGTGGTGCAACAAAATTGATTGGCTCCTGTTACAACTGCTTTTGCAACAGGCCATTGAACTGCTGCAGCTGATCATCACTAAGTTGCAGCCGGCTGGAGTGGCCGAAATGTTCCGCCAAAAAGCATCTGCCTTGATCCGCCCCCCATTGCAATTGGCCTAGCAATTGATCGCTTGCTTTCAGCATGGCTGCGCGCAATAGTGGAACGGCAGCTGTGGCGGCACTGCATGGAGGTTCAAGGGTGCGTAAGGCCTTGAGGTAGATCACAAGATCGGCGTAGTTCACAAGGCGATTGCGACTGGCAAGGGCAAAAGCACGCTCTAGGTAAATTCCCTCTTGATGGCGATCCCAGCCAAGGCGTTGCAATTCCAGCTCTACCGCCGTGAGTTCATCACTCCAATCTTCAGGTTCTTGAATTTGTTCTTGAATTTGTTCGTTTACTGGTTCTCTAATTGCTTCTGGAATTACTTCTGGAATTGCTTCTGGAATGGGTTGTGTAATTGGTTCTGGATTAATTCTCCGCGCTGGCGCAGGTATTTGAACTTGCCTTGGGGCTGGAGCCAAGCGTTGCTGCAAACGGGCTAGGGCGCGATCTTCAGCCTCTTCCGCCCCAGCTGCTTCACCAAGGGCAGCTGCCACCACCCCAGCATTGATGCAACTCACCCGCACCACCACCTTTTCGGCATCGGCATGGAGCAAATCCACCTGAGTGAACAACTCATTTCCCATAGCAGTAACCCTTTTTTCCTTGGAGCGGCACCCATGCTTTCTAAGCTGCAGCGATGGAAGCTTCAAGCCTTGATTCCCTAACGCCACTAATTACTGCAGCAGACCAATGGCATGAGGTGCTGCTGCTGCTGCCGGTGTTGGTGGGACTGGAAGTGGTGCTTTCTGCCGATAACGCCATTGCTCTTGCCGCTATTGCCAAGGGCTTAAAAAATCCAGATCAACAAAAGCAGGCTCTCAATTTAGGGCTTGTTTTTGCTTTGGTATTCCGCGTGGGGTTGATCCTAATTTCCCGCTGGGTATTGGGTTTTAGGCCATTGATGGCTGCAGGCGCTGCGTACTTGCTCTGGCTTTGCGGGCAACATTTTATTTCAAATAAATCAGATGAAGAGGAAACTAATCAAGCAATTACAGCATTTGGAGTTGATAGGAAATTAGCAACTACGGCCATAAGTATTGCCCTCACTGATCTTGCCTTTTCACTTGATAGTGTTGCAGCTGCCGTTGCAGTAAGCGACAAATTGTGGCTAGTAATTACAGGGGGTGTAATTGGCGTGGTGGCCCTGAGGCTGAGTTCAAATTTATTTATTTCTATGCTTAACAATTTCCCGCGGCTTGAATCTGCGGGCTATTTAGCAGTGGGATTAGTTGGTTTGCAACTTCTAACAAGGGTGATATTTCCTAGCATTGAATTACCACAGTGGTTGTTGTTGAGCTTGGTATCAATTTTATTTCTTTGGGGTTTTACCAACCGCCGCCGCCTATGCTGAATTACTGCGATTAGGTAAGCGATGGGTCCATTGCATTGTCCGATCTGTATTGGCCTTGGCGTTGTGAGTTTTGCAAGATGTATCGCTTGGGGCCGCCTGATCTGGGCTACTTAATTGAGTTGTTGCAATAAATTTGCGCCGGTGGCAGCGCTTTTACCTTCTAACTGCCCGCTGCGTAAAAGCAACGCACAACCCCCAGTTGCAAACACAACCCCCAGCCCAGGGATGCGCTCTATCACTGCACCGGGGCATTCTTGCGGCCACTGCCGTTTTGTTAATTCCGCAACTTCAGGGCTTAATTCAGCGCTTAAACGTTCCACCAATGGTTCAGTGGCAAGCATTTTTAGGCGTTTACCTTGCCAAGTGGTGTGCACACCTGGATATAAAGCCATCACCTGACGGTGCAATTGCAATGCTGGCTTCTGCCAATCAATTTGATAATCGGCTTTGTTGATCATGCGGGCGTTGCATACGCCAGCGGCTGGCTGGGGTTGAAGCTGATAATTTCCTTTTGCAATTAATGGCAGAGCCTCAAACATTAATTCGGCTGTTAATTCACTTAAACGTATGCCCAGCTGGCTGGCATTTTCTAATAAGCCGATTGATAAATGCCTTTCAATTAATACAGGGCCTGTATCCAAACCCACTTCCATCGCCATGATGCCAACTCCAGTGGAACTATCACCTTCGAGCAAGCTCCATTGAATCGGAGCAGCCCCACGCCATCGCGGTAACAACGAACCGTGGCCATTCCAGGAACCAAATAAAGGTGCATCTAGCACCGCTGCTGGCAACAATTGGCCGAATGCCACTACAACATTTAAATCTGCACCAAGGGCTGCAAGATCCACTTGGATCTGGGGTTCATTTCGAATTCGTTCAGGGCAAAATATTGGAATGGGCGCAGTTGATTGCAATTGCAACTGCAACGCCCGCGCCTTCACGGGAGAAGGTTGCAAAGCTCCACCTCTACCGCGACGGCGATCTGGTTGAGTAACTACACCAACAATTTGATGGCCGCCATCGAATAGGGCATTAAGGGTTGGTATGGCGTAAGCGGGCGTACCCCAAAATAAAACCCTCAAAAGCCTAGGTTTCGCCAGTTATTGAAAGACCTTCCACCCATACATAGGGGCACATGCCGCCGGGGGTTACCAGCGGTTCCCCTTCAAGGGCAAGAATGGTTTTTAATACCTTACGAATATCGCCTGCAACCGTGGCGGCTTCGATTGAGATGCGTTCGCCATTTTTAATTAGCCATCCATCAAAAGGAAGTGAAAACGAACCTTGGCTTGCTTTTACACCGGCATGAAGGGCCGAAAGGGAATCGATCCACACCACCCCATCAGCCTTATGGCGATTGAGTTGGGCATCACCAGCAGCAACTCCGGGGGTGGGGGCCACCACAAACCAATCCGGACCCACAGATACCTTTGATCCCATCCCTGCATGACCGGTTGGGGCAACGCCAAATTGCCTGGCGGTGCCTTCGCTATGGAGGAAGTGAGCCAAATTGCCTGCTTCGATCAAAGTTAAAGGAGCTGTTGGTGTGCCCTCACCATCAAATGCGGAAGCGCCAAGATTTGATTTATGTAAAGGATCATCCCAAAGATTTAGAAAAGGCACTGCCAAAGTAGAACCAAGGGAATCACGATTTGAGAGGCTTAAACCATCAAGTACTGATCTTGCATTAAAAATATTACTAAAAGCACCAATCAGATCAAGAAACGCTTCTGGGCTAAATACACAATTGTAATAACCAGTATCAATGGCGCTATAATCAAGGTGGCTAATAGTTAATTCCGCCGCTTCCTTAATGCAAGCCTGCACATCTAGTTGTTCAGAACCATAGGCTAAACGCACAGCTCCAGCACTTCGGGGTTTACGACCATCCTGTTCGGCCCTTGCATACAAATAACAAGCTGAAGAACTACTCAAATGATGGCGCTGAGAGCCAAGACTATTTATATATACGCTTTCACCATTACGTTCAGATAAGCCATTATATGGAACTGTATTAATAGCAGGATGCAAATCCAATAATTGCCTTTCTGCATCAAGCAAGGTTTTTAAGAGATTTTGTATTGGTTGAAGCGCTAAACGCGGTCGCTCTAAAGGGATAAGGGGCTCAAGGGAGCGACAAGAAAGGCCAGGCGGTTCCTCAAGATCACCAAAAACACTTGCCTCCTTTGCACCTTTTAGGGCTTGGGCTAATCCTTCAATTGATAGGTCGGTGCTGCTTGTAATACCAACACGGCCATCACTGGTCCAGGCTCTAACCGTAACGGCGCTGCGCTGTGCACCTTTGAGCTGCTTAGGTTCACCACGATCCACCTGCACCGAAAGATCGGTGCCAGATGCTGCACCTAAATCCCATTGATTGATGCCCTCTTGTTTGGCAAGAGTGCTCAATTGATCATGTAATTGTTGGGGATTAAGCATCTCAACGGCCTCCAACAGTGATGGAATCAACCTTGATATGTGGTTGCCCCACAGTTACATAAATACTGCCACTCACGGAGCCGCAAAATCCAGCAGCTAAATCAAGATCATTGCCGCACATTGATATTCTTGGCATAACAGTTTCTGCATCACCAATCAAGGTGGCACCTTTTACTGGTTTACCAAGTGCACCATTCTCAATTAAGTAGCCCTCCTCCACCGAGAAGTTGAACTGTCCGGTGGGGCCAACACTGCCACCACCCATCACCTTGCAATAAAGGCCGCGATCAATCGAACTAATTAAATCGGCGGGGCTATGGGGTCCGGCGGCGATAAACGTATTCCGCATCCGGCTAGCAGCTGCGTAGGAATGCCCTTGACGCCTGCCACTACCGGTGCGGGCATGGCCAGTGCGCAGTTCTCCGGCGCGATCGGAAAGGAATGCTTTGAGGATGCCGTTTTCAATCAAAGTGGTACGTTGCGGTTCAAAACCTTCATCATCAACAGCAAGGCTGCCAAAAGATTGAGGCGATAAACCTTCATCAATAGCTGTTACTGATTCATGGGCAATTAGCTCACCCATTTTATCTGCAAATGGAGTGGTACCACGTTCTACTTGGGTAGTTTCCAACAAGTGGCCGCAGGCTTCATGGAAAATCACACCGCCAAAACGGTTTGCTAGCACCACTGGATAAGAACCGGCTTCGATGTAATCGGCATAAAGCATGGTGGCGCTACTTGCGCTGATATCGCGGGCGGCAGCATCAGCATCCCAATCAATCAAATCGCGGGGATTATCAGAACTACCAAAACGGCGGGCCACACTGGAGCGATGCTCGCCATCGGCGGCAAGAACACTGAGGCCAAGGGTTTGATGCAAACGCAGATCACGGCTGAAGGTGCCATCGCTGGCGGCCACAAGCATTTCTTGCCAATCACGGGAATAGCTGCCACGGCGTGCCTGTAGGTGCTTGCCGTGCTGCTCCAACTTGGCTGTGCCTTCAAGTAATCGATCAGCGCTTGTTTGCACTCCCGGGCACTGAGTTAACCAATTTTGCTTACTACTGCCGTAGTTACTTAAGGGGTTGAGGCCGGCAAATGAATGCCCGTTGCTAATGCCTCGCTGCAAATTGAGCATGCCCAAGGCTTGATCAAGGGCTTGCATTAAGCCTTCATCACTGAGATTTGTGGTGCTCACAAAACCATCGCGGAAGCCATCGGCCGCACCATGAAATACGCGAATACCAGCTCCGCAGCCCAAAGATGGATTCACACTGGTAACTCTTTCCTGTTCTGCCAGCACGCTTAAGCGATCGAAGCGTTCCAAAAAGATCTCAACTAAATCTGCTCCAGCAGCTCGGCCGGCGGCTAGCAGAAGCTCGAGGCGCCCCTGCCATTGGGAATCAAGAAAACTCACGATTAATTAACGAATTGCGGGTTGAAATTGGGTGCTCGCGATCGGAGCTGTAAAGAAAAGACGAGCCATTTCCCATACATTGCCAAGCCAATGGGGAAGTTTAGTAACAACTTTTAGAGGCAATAAAGCATTGGCCTGATCTGCAGCATCAAGGGCGTGGTTGTGCTGAACAATGCGCTCAAGGCGCTCATAAAAACGGGGATGTTCAACATTTAATACCACCGGAAAAACGCGGGCGGATGTTTCGTTTGTTTTTGCGATTACATATTTATCGTATTCCCTTGCATCTAAACCAAGGGCCTCATAAAAATCCTTCCGGCCAACATCTCTCACATACATAGTGGCAAAAACAGCCAGCAAAAAGAAGCGGCACCAGAGCTTTGCTTGGAATCCGCGCACAGTGGCTGGCTGCGCCTTCATCAAGGCGTCAAAGAAATCTCCGTGACGGTTTTCGTCTTGGCACCAATTCTCAAAAAAGTTGAAAATTGGAAATATTTTGCTATCTGGATTTTGCTCCAAATGCCTATAGATCGCTATATAGCGCCAGTAACCAATTTTTTCTGAAAGATAGGTGGCATAAAATATAAATTTAGGTTGGAAATATGTGTAAGCTTTTGTAGCGGTTAAGAAACCCAAATCAAGTTGCAAACCGAAATCACCCATCGCCTTGTTAAGGAAGCCAGCATGGCGGGCCTCATCGCGAGCCATATGGGCAAAGCATTCGGCCAGCAGGGGATTGCGATGTTTAATGCGACGGCTTAGTTCTTTGTAGAGCAAAAAACCAGAAAATTCAGAGGTGCAACTCTGCTCTAAAAATTCAACAAAAACTTTGCGGGTATCCGGATCAAGTTTTTCTGCTGCCCCCTCAAAAGATTGATCCCGCACGAAATGATGGCGGTTGTAATCTTTACGAAATTCTTCGCAAATAGCCTCTAATTCAGCCCCATTGGGTTGCAGATCCATGGCGGCCATCGCCTCGAAATCGGTTGTGTAAAACCGAGGCGTAAGGATCGACTCCTTTGCTAAAGCAGCGGTTGCTGGAACCATCCGAGGGATACCTTCTCTATTCAATAACTTTAAGGGGAGGGGAGCTCAGTTGGGCCCCAACCATTTCTGCCCGTTCAGCCTTTGCACCGTACGACTCACAAGCAGAGCGAGTGTGGTTTTTTTTTCATCAATTAAAAAAGATTCCAGCAAGCTTGGATTAGATCCGGCTTCAGCAAGGGCAATGGTTTTTGAACCTTGAATGTTGTTGCTTAAAAAGCAGAGCCAAAACCTTCTGCCTCCAGGCAGTTCACCCGCCACTTGCCAACACATTTCACCCACCACAGGCATGGGAGCTTGCTCCAGCTGCAAGCGCGTGAGCAGGCCTCCGTAAGACTCAATTTCTTTTGCAAGGGCAGGCAAAAAAAGTTCGGGAATAAAATTCTCGAAGGGTTGATCCTCCGGTTTAGGCGCAGGTGCTGCTTTGGGGGCCGAATCAGTCACCAAGTAACCGGATGAGGTTTTACCAAGCTAAAACAGCGCTCACCAATCAGCCTCAATGGAGTCATCCCAATCCCCTGGATTTTGAGAGGAAACAGGCGCTTGTTTTTTACTCACTACCTTGAAAGGAACAGACACCGTGGGGGCAGGTGCCTGGGGATCTTGTTCAGGCCAAGCTTGAGATTGGGGGGCTCGCTTTTGCTGAGCTGGTTCAGATTGAAACTGGGTTTTGAAGTTGGACTTTGATTCTGTTTGGTTTTGGGCGTCCAGCCGGCGCCTTCTTGGCAATGCTGAGGCCGCACTAAAAGCAGCGCCGATGGCGGCACCACCGCCAGCCGCCAGCATCACCCAGCTGCCAAGGGGCAGGGTTGGGGAAGACCAGAGCAAAAATTTCAAGCGGCTCGGCGTTGAAAGATTGAATAAACCCACAACCAGAGCAACCGCAAGGGGTAACAGCAGTGGCAGTGCCAGTATTTCCCTCATCGCTCTTGAATTGGACCTTCCCAGCGCCGCAATGCACCCAATTCGTAGCCAAACAAATCAAGGATGCGAATTACTAAAAAATCCACCATGTCGTTGAGGCTTTCGGGCTGGTGATACCAGGCCGGAATCGGTGGTGCAATCCTTGCGCCCGCTTCAGCTAGAGCGGTGAGGTTGCGCAGATGAATCAAATTCCATGGCATTTCACGGGGCGCTATCACTAATGGGCGTGCCTCCTTGAGCTGCACATCAGCGCAGCGTTCGATTAAATCTGTGGCGATTCCTGCTGCCACCCGGCCAACGGTACCCATCGTGGCCGGCAGGATCAACATGCCGCGGCTGCGATAACTGCCACTTGCCATAGGAGCTGCTTGGTCATTCCAGCGGTAACAACGCAACTCACCCTTGCTGGTGCCGCAGTGCTGGCGAAGCACCTGCTCCTGTTCCTTTGGCGCAACAGGGAGCAGCACCCCCATCTCAGCTCTCCACACCTCAAAAGCACCACGGCTCAGCACTAGATCTACGCAGTGGCCGCCCTCCAAAAGCAACTGCAAAGCCCTTAATGCGAGCACCTGAGCGGAGGCGCCGCAGACAGCAAGCAGCAAAGGAGCATCAGGGGCAATTATTTCAGGATTCTTCATCCTCACCTTCATCTTCAAGCGGTTGAAAAGAGTGATCTATTTCTGGCTGAATTACCGCTAAATCAATTTGATGACGCAACACATCCACCTTGAGCACCTCCACTTCAACTGGATCACCGAGCTTGTAAGTGCGGCGATTTTTACGGCCCACCAAACGGTGTTGGCGGGAGCGATATTCATACCAATCGTCTTTTAACGAACTCACATGCACCAAACCCTCCACTTGGGTGGGGGGTAACTCCACAAAAAAGCCATAGCTTTGAATTCCGCTAATTACCCCGGCAAGGGTTTGACCCACCAGGGTTTGGGCCTGCCTTGCCCTAGCAAGGGCAAGGGCATCAGCTTCCACCTCATCGGCAAAGCGGCTGCGGCCATTCAAACGATTTGGTAGTCCATTTGCCATTGCCTCTTGAAAAGGAGCCAATTGGCTAGCGGTGAGCAAAGCCCATTCAATTTGGCCATGGCAGCTATCACTACTCAGATCAATGCGGGTTTTATGGCGCACGCTGGGGCGATCCTTAGCTTCTGTAAGCAAGCTCACCAGCAGCAGTTGATTCCAGATAGCGCTGTAGTGCAGCGACGCAAAACACCAAGGGGCATAAGCCAGCGGTTCAGCCGCCAGGGCATTTTCTTGCGGCACCGCACTCAGCTGCACCGGTTTTATGGCTTCGCGCAATTGTTGTTGCAACACTCGAGCCCTCTCTGTGCCAAGAAAAGCCTCAGCTAATGCTGCAGCAGCGGGTGCATTGCCATCAGCACCAAGTTCCAAAGGCACATCAAGCCCAACGGCCAATTTGAGTAGATCATTTAGATCTGCAGGATCGGGGGCAGACTGGTTGAGAAACAAGCCCGGCAGTTCAAGGGCTGCGAAATGACGGCCAAGGGCTTGCTCGGCAGGGCGCACCAATTCCCTCAACCAAGTAATTGGAGCGTTAGCAGCCCCGCTGGCAAACCAACCACTACGCCGCTGATCAGGTAATCCCTGCGCTTGTTCCTTAAGGCTTTCAAGGGGAGGTAGAGGTAAATCAAGATCGAGGCTCGCGCCTGCTGCTAGCCGCTGCTGGCGCAGAACTAGCACCAAGGTTTGCAACTTCTCCAAAAGAGGTAGATATTCCTTTAGTGCTTTGAGAGCAACGGGGGTAGTGCGGGCTTTGGGCTTGCGATTAATAAAAGCTTCCATGCTTTTTGAATCCAAGGCAGCATCAAGCAGAACGCTGGAACGGCAGAAGTGGTAATGCAACAACTCCCCTTCTGGGCTGAGATCAAGGGAAACAGAGAGGGCGCTGTTTTCTTTTCCCACCACCAGAGCAGCTGCCTCCTGCAGGGGGGCAGGCAACAGCGCCAACCAATCATTGCCAATACAAATCGCTTCCCCCTGTTGTCGCAACCAGCGCTCCATTGGGCCATCGAGGCTGAGGCGTTCTGCCACATCTGGCCCGTGCAGCCATAGGCGGGTTCCAGTGCTAGTGGTTTCGATCGAAACTGCAACGGAAGCCGGTGAATTTTCAGCAGCCCAGCCCTGCAGCAGGATTGTTGGTAATTCAGTGAGATCTTCTCTTCCGGCTGCGGTTGGCGTTTTTAAAGTAATGCGGCCGCTAAAGCCGGCTGCATTAAGCCGATGGCGTGCCAATAACAGCTCCAAATCTGCTGAGCCGCCGCCCATGATTGATAGAGAGCGGCGCACATGGCCTTGAGCTGGAAATTGCCCCACAGGGAAGCGATCTAATTCCACCTCCACAAGAGCTTCTGCGGCACGTTCAATATGTTCAGCATCAACTTCATCCAGCTGAATTGCTGCATTGAGGCGATCATCAAGCGCAACAGCCAGAAGTTGTGCATCTAAACGTTCCACCTGTGCCAGAACTGTGGTGTTCGCGCGCTCGAGGATGCACTGCACCCCCCCTTCTGGGGAGCGGCGGCGCCCCCCTTCTCGAGTAACTTTTACCAGTACACGATCACCATTCCAAGCATGGTTTAACTGATGATCGCGGATATAAATATCATCGGCTCCGTCGTCTCTTAGAGCAAAGCAAAAACCTTTACTGGAGCAGCGCAACCGCGCCTCAATCAGGGTTTCGTTATTGATACGACTAACGCCCTGCTCCGCTTGGCTGAGCAGGCCCACCCGCTCTAATGCTTGAAGAGCTAGCTCTAAATAGTGTTTTTCTTTTACGGTTTTAAGGGCTAACTTTTTTTCAAGTTCCTGCACTGAAACTGCCGATTCACCCTGCAATTGCTCAAGCAGGTTGGCAACGGAAAATTTCATGAGAAGGCAACGCTGCCAATAATTGAAATCAGCTTAAGGCTGCTCCGGCTTAGGGCTGTTTGATCGTTTGCGATAAAGAAGCTTTTACCAAGCGGGCACCGATGATTAGAAAGCCGAGGGCTGCCGCCAATTGCAACAGTTCTGTGGGCACAAGTTCAGCTAAACCGCCACCTAAAAGTGCCCCCAAGAAACTTGCAAGCACAAGAGCGGAAGCGCTGCCAAGGAATACGAACAAAGGCCTATTGCTGGTGCCGCTAATAGCAACGGTTGCCAGCTGGGTTTTATCGCCCAATTCCGCTAAAAAAACCGTTGTAAAGGTGGAGCCAAGCAAAAGCAAATCGGAGGAGATAACCATAAAGTTGAGAGCCATCAAGTTGAAAGAGATGAGCTTGAAAGAAGTGAACTCAACACTTCAAAACCCAGCAGTCCGCCAAGTATCAACATCAACACGCCAGCTAGTAATTCCAGCCGCTGGGGTGAAATAAAAGCTGCCAACCAAAGTCCCAGCAACACACCCACCAAACTTGAAGCGATAAGCGCTAATGCCGAGCCAAGAAATACCAATAAAGGTCTTCCCGATTGAGCTGAAAGCAGCAGAGTGGCCAGCTGCGTTTTATCCCCTAACTCCGCAAGAAAAACCGTTACGAAGGTGCTCGTAAAAATCGCACCTGCAGCAGGGGCATTGCTATTTGGTTCGGATTGCCCGGTCAAAGCGCTTGCGTTCAAGGCTTTTGCCACCGTATTCCACGCGGATCTGCGCTTGGCAACATTCAATCGCGAAACTGTTTTGCTCTTCTAAGGGAACATCAAATAAATTTGCTAACTGATCCACTCGGCAAAAGTCTGGTCGATCGGCATAAATCCTGCAGCGGCGAGCACCGGTATCGAAATGGACGCACCAACCATCACTACCAACCATCCCAAGATAGGTGTGCTTTTGAGCTGGAGATAACGCTGCTAATGCTTCAGGGCGCTGATTCGGATCTAAACGGCAGCAGGCGCCGCAATTACTAATGCAAGTCCAGCTGTAACAAGCGGTCACGGTATTAACCCGAAAAGATTAGAAAAGGCATCTGTGCCCATTAGGCTGATTGGATTAATAACTGTGCAAATTGCAATGGGCATCGATTTCCACTTGATTGCAAATTTCGGTGCCTTAGCGCTGATCACTTTGGCGGGCCCTGCTGTGATCTTCATCCTCTTCTATCGTCGCGGCGCCCTTTGAATAGTTTGCCCCTAAACGGGCTTCGAATAATGCAGTTAAGGCGTGATAAATCGGCTGCGGCTGCAAACTGCGACTAACCATCGCCGCCAAGGCGCTGGCGAGTATTAACCCAGGCAATAGTTGTTGATCGCCACAGAGCCTCATTGCAAAAAGAATAGAAAACAAAGGCAATTGAGTTGCACCAGCAAGGCAGGCCCCCATGCCGATAGCCATGCCGAGAAGCGGATCTTGTTGACCCAGCAGCGGCATCAAAATGCTTCCGGCCACTCCTCCGATCGCCAAGGCAGGATCGATCAAACCCCCAGGGATCCCCACCCCAAGAGCCAATACTGGCCCCAATAACCGCCCCAGCAGTGTGCTGATCCCTTGCAGATTGTTGATGCTGCCACCCCTACTCACTAAATCCAGCAACACAGCAGATCCATCGCCATAGGCCCTGCCACCGCTGATCGCTGCTAATAAAACGAGCGCACCTCCCAATAACAAACCCACCCTTAGCGGTTTGAGTAGAGCGATGGGCTGCATCAGTTTTGTTGCCCGCAGCACCATTCCACTAAAAAGTGCTCCCAGTAAGCCCCCCATTAGCCCTAAGGGAAGCCCAAAGCTGATCTGTTTCCATTGATCAAGATTGCCTGGAATGATGCCGTAAGCAAACATGGCTTCTCCACCACCGGCAGCCACAAGGGAGGCAGGCAGAACTATTGCAAGCCCGGCCCAAAGCAAGGGCATATTCCAGCGCTGCATGAGATCTTCAGCGGCAAACACAACACCCACTAAGGGGCTATTGAAACCGGCGGCAAGGCCTGCCCCACCCGCAGC
Organism: Synechococcus sp.; assembly: GCF_982614295.1. Classification (NCBI taxonomy): domain Bacteria; kingdom Bacillati; phylum Cyanobacteriota; class Cyanophyceae; order Synechococcales; family Synechococcaceae; genus Synechococcus; species Synechococcus sp. The sequence continues at coordinate 15,845 of NZ_CEXBMR010000005.1, read as the reverse complement.
GGCATAAAGCAGTGGGGCGCTCAATTGGGCCAGGGGAGCCCTCAAGTAACTGCGCAGTAACCACACCAAAGTTGCACCGATAAATACAACTGGCCCCTCCCTGCCGAGGGGGAACAAACAAAAACTGGCAAGGCTCCAAAGGCCGCAGCGCATCAAAAGGGGGCCAATTTTTAGAAAATCAGCGCTCCGCTCTGGCTCTTCAATACAAAGTGCCACCTGTGGAATTCCTGAACCCATGCCCGCTCGCCAAACACCACGCTGCAAAAAACAAAGCGAGGGCATTGCTGCAAGGGGCAACCAAATGCGCCAACCAAGGCCTTGATCAAAAGCAGTTATCAATTGATCGTCTGCCCATTGGTCAATCCAATTCAAAGGAAGGCAAGCAAAACCGATTAAGAAACCGAGAAGCAGCATTGGCCACAGCAAAAACCACCAGTGGCGCGGCGACATGGGAGGGGTTGGGCTGATCATTAAGCAACTAAACCCAAGGCCTGGGCTGCCTCTTGCACGATCGCAAGAGTATGGGGGTGAAGATTTTGAACATCGTGATCATGCGCCAACCATGGCACCCGTAATTCTTCACCGGCTGGGTTGCGGATCAATAAATCAGAGCCTTGTTTTTCGCATTGATAACGGCGTTTGCCCCTCATTAAAACTACTGTTTGTGCTGCGCTTGGTCGCAGGGCTTCCACTTCTAATTGGAGACGGGGTTGCCCTTGCCAATGGTCTTGCCGCAACCTGAAGGCAAGATCAAGAAAACGAGCGCTCGGTTCAGGGCCCGTCCAACGCCAGGCCATAGCCGTAAACGTGCTGCTGCCTTCAGCTGCCAACTCAAGGCAGAGATGGCCACCACGCAGTAAGCGCAAACGCTTCACTTCGCAATGTCGCGCCCAAAAAAGCGGGGTGGGATTTCCCACACCAAATGGCTCAAGCCGCTGCAGTTGATGCAAGAAATCAGCATCAATACGCCCTAAAGGCAATAAGGCCTCTGGTGCCACCAACAGGGCGCTGGAGCGGCCCTCAAGCCACTGGGCAGCAAGCTCTGAAAGTTTTTCCTGCAGGGGGGCCACCTGATGGGCCATCACTGTGAACCCACCAGCCGCTGGATGGCCTCCAAATCGCTCCAATAGGTGGGCGCAGGCCTGCAGCGCTTGATCAACAGCAAAACCTTGGGGGGCCCGCACAGAAGCGCGCAGCCTGCCATTACCTTCGCCGGCAAGCATTGCCACAGGTAAACCCCAACGTTCCACTAAACGGGCCGCCACGATGCCAATTACACCGTGATGCCAGTGGTTTTGCGCTAATAGCAAAAACGGCGGTCGCTGGGGCCCATCGGCCTCCACTAAGGCATTGGCCTCAGCTTCAATGCCATCGGATAGGTCTTTACGTTGCCGGTTCAAGGCTTCGCATTGATCGGCTAGTTCCAAAGCGCGGTTTGGATCGCTAGTGGTGAGTAGTTCCACCGCAAGGGCTGGATCTGCTAGACGGCCAACAGCATTAAGCCTTGGCGCTAAGCGAAAACCCACCGCTTGGCTATCAATGCTGCGATCTTCCAATCCAGCCAACTGGGCAAGGGCACGCAAACCAGGCAATTTGGAGCGGTGCAAGTTTTTAAGCCCCTCCTGCAACCAAAGGCGATTTACCCCCACAAGTGGAGCCATATCGGCGATGGTGCCGATACAAAACAGATCAAGGGCAGCCTGAAGCGCCTCAACTCGCTTCAACCTTTGCGCCAAAGCGCGGGAAAGCACATAAGCAAGACCCACCCCCGCTAAGCCGCGATACGGGGACCCCTTAGGGGTGGTGGCCGGATGCAAAAGCGCCAGTAATGGCGGCATTAAGGCCGGAATTGTGTGGTGATCGGTAACTATCACCTCAAGGCCAAGGATTTGGGCCCGCTCAAGGGCCTCCCTGGCGCTGATGCCGTTATCAACGGTTACTAATAAGCGGCAGCCCTGGCTTGAAAGCCTTTCCACCATGGCAACATTGAGCCCGTAGCCATCTTCTTGCCGGCTGGGTATTGCGGCCACAGGATTTGCCCCAAGCCGTTGTAGAACCCCCAGCATTAAAGCTGTACTGGTTATGCCATCTGCGTCGTAATCACCGCATATCGCCACTAATTCAGCATTACGGCAGGCAATTTCAAGGCGATCAAGGGCAGCGCCTAAATCTGGGAAATGATCCATTGCCGCAGGAGCAGCTGCTGGCTTAAGCAGGGCCGCCACCAGTTTTGGATCAGAAATGCCGCGGCGATTAAGTACCGCCAGCAGTTCGGCAGGTAAATCAGCGCTGCTTACAGGGGCGCTGGAAACCAGGGGCTGGGGCAACTGCCAGAGGCGATCTGGGGAGGGAGGAGAATGAATCAGGGTTGCTTAGATCAAATCTGCACAAACGCATGATGCCCCCCTGCGAGCACTTCTATTGAAATTTCTTCGAATAAACATTGCTAAATTACAAATGTTGGCGGCTTAAGTGGAAATGCCTCAATCGACTCGTTTTTATAAGCTTCAAGAAGTTCTTAGCAAACAATTCCTCGGCTGGGTAAGCAGCAGTTGGTATCAAAAAAGTGTGCGATTACTCGCCCTTTTGATGGGCTACTACCTAGCTGCAAATTTAACAAGTATTTATTTAAATTTTACCCGGCTTCAAAGCGTAGGTGCCGTGGGATTACTACTAATAATTGAAATTAATGTTAGAATAAGGACAGTTTCAAATCTAAACAAAAACAAATTGATTTGGGTAATATCTGATAATTTACGAATGGGCGCTCTATATGCAGTGATATTAGAGGCCTTCAAGCTAGGAAGCTAAAACTGAATCATTCCTCTTCTGATTCAGCTTCATCAGGCATTGGATAAATAAATCCCTGGGCCCGGCCGCTGAGCACCGCTTTACCCAAAGACATGGCTTTTTGGGCAGCGACCCGTGCTTTTGCCTTCCAGGTTGCATGGCGCTGATTGCGCTTTCCTTTGGAGGTTTTCTTTTTAGGAACAGCCATCCGGGCTTACTTAATATCAACTAGCAATCATCCAACGTCGAGATACCATCCGTCAATCGCTAAGCTTAGATAAGTAAAAAACAGTTGTGTTTAAACCGGATTTGAGCAAACCCCCCAGCTATAGCGGCCTGCTCAAAGCCATCCGCAGTGGTGAGGTGAAGGAGTTAAAGCTTTTGTCGCGCAGCGATCAGGTGCTGGTGCAGTTCAAAGACGGCCGTGAAAGCCGGGTGGCAATTTTCAGCAACGACCAGCAAATCATCCGCACAGCAGAAGCGGCGCGAGTACCCCTCAGCGTTAGCCCCACAGACCCTGAAGGGGCAGGCAGCGGACTGCTGATCAACCTTTTTCTTGGAGTGTTACTGATAAGCCTCCTGGTGTTGCTGTTGCGGCGTTCCGCTTCCGTAGCTCAAAAAGCGCTTGGTTTTGGTCGCAGTCAGGCCCGGCTGCAGCCAGAAGGGAGCATCAATGTGCGTTTTGAAGATGTTGCTGGTATCGATGAAGCAAAAGCTGAACTTCAAGAGGTGGTTACTTTTTTAAAGGAGCCAGAACGTTTCACAGCTGTGGGCGCTCGCATCCCAAGGGGAGTGTTGCTGGTGGGCCCGCCGGGAACAGGCAAAACATTGCTGGCCCGAGCAATCGCCGGTGAAGCTGATGTGCCCTTCTTTTCGATTTCCGCCTCTGAATTTGTAGAGATGTTTGTGGGGGTGGGGGCAAGCCGGGTGCGCGATCTATTTCGCCAGGCAAAGGCAAAGTCGCCCTGCATAATTTTTATCGACGAAATTGATGCTGTTGGCCGCCAAAGAGGAGCCGGTATCGGCGGGGGCAACGATGAAAGGGAGCAAACCCTTAATCAGCTGCTCACAGAAATGGATGGATTTGAAGACAATTCCGGTGTAATCCTGCTGGCAGCCACCAACCGTTCAGATGTGTTGGATTCCGCCCTGCTGCGGCCAGGGCGTTTTGATCGCCAAATCATGGTGGAGCTTCCAGATCGCCGCGGCAGAGAAGCAATTCTTGGCGTTCATGCCCGCACCCGGCCCCTTGGTGATGATGTGTCTTTAGGGATGTGGGCCCGCCGCACCCCCGGTTTTTCTGGCGCGGATCTAGCCAATTTGATCAATGAAGCTGCAATCCTCACCGCACGGCGGGAACGGCTATTCATTGATGAACAATCAATGAATGATGCCCTTGAAAGGGTAACCATGGGGTTAGGGGCCAAACCACTACAAGACAGCGCCAAAAAACGCCTGATCGCATACCACGAAGTGGGTCATGCCCTGCTCACCACGCTGCTGCCAGCAGCAGACAATCTCGACAAAGTAACCCTGCTGCCAAGGGCAGGTGGAGTTGGTGGTTTTGCTCGCACCACGCCCGATGAAGAAATTCTCGATAGCGGCCTAATTAGCAAGGCCTACCTCCAAGCGCGGCTAGTTGTAGCTATGGGGGGTAGAGCAGCGGAAATGGTGATTTTTGGTGATGCTGAGGTAACTCAAGGCGCCAGTGGAGATTTTCAAATGGTGAGCCAGATTGCTAGGGAAATGGTTACTCGCTACGGCTTCTCAGCATTGGGACCTGTAGCTCTTGAACAGCAAGGCAATGAAGTGTTCTTGGGGCGCGACTGGACCCGCCCAGAGCATGGCTATTCCAATCACACCGCAAAACAAATAGATGCCATGGTGCAACAAATTGCTAGAGAATCTTTAAATCAAGCTATCGAATTACTTACACCAAGACGTAATTTAATGGATGCATTGGTGGAGGCGCTTATCGAATTAGAAACCCTTGATGAAGTGAGCTTCAACAAAATCGTGCGTGCACACGAAGGCGAATTCAGCCCCCAGCTACCGCAGGCACAATGCTCACCTCATCACCAGCATTAAGAGGCGTGTTTTGATTTTCAAGAAAACGTATGTCTTCGCTGTTTACATAAAAATTAAGAAACCGACGCAATTTGCCCTGCTCATCACATAAACGATTACCCAAACCGGGAAAAGCAACATCTAGAGCTGTAATCAACTCTTGAACAGAGCCCGCTTCAAGCTCCACCGATGCTTTATCCGCGGTGAATTTTTGCAGCGGTGTTGGGATTAAAACTTGAACAGACATTGAATAAAAAGCAGGATGAATAGTGGAATTGCTAAATATTAGGCAACGGTTTCCCAGGTGGCTCGCTGAAGCGACTGGGCCCGCTCCCAAGCGGCATTAAAGCTTGCCAATTGGGGTTCGATCGTGTGGGCTTCACCCACAGCAGAACTAATGGCCTCAGTTGTTTTCAAGCCATTGCCGGTGATATAAACAACTGTGGTTTCGCTGGGATCAATTTTTCCTTGTTCCACCAATTTCTTTAAAACTGCAATGGTGGTGCCCCCTGCGGTTTCGGTGAATACCCCCTCAGTTTCAGCAAGTAACTGAATGCCTGCGATGATCTCGTCGTCGTTTACAGCTGCGATTGAACCTCCCGTGCGCCGAGCAAGATCAATGGCATAGGGGCCATCGGCCGGATTACCGATGGCGATTGATTTTGCGATCGTATTTGGTTTAACCGGAGTGATGAAATCTCTACCTTCTGCAAAAGCTTGGGCAATGGGGGAGCAACCCTCAGCTTGAGCGCCGCTAAAGCGCACCTTCTTTTCATCAACTAAACCCACCTTGATAAACTCATCAAAACCTTTACTAATTTTGGTAAATAAAGAGCCGGAGGCCAAAGGAGCAACTATGTGGTCTGGCAATTGCCAACCCAACTGTTCAATAACTTCATAGCCGAGGGTTTTGGAACCTTCTGAGTAATAAGGGCGCAAATTGATATTAACAAAACCCCAACCATAAGTATTAGCAACTTCGCAGCAAAGTCTATTTACTTGGTCGTAATTACCTTTAACCGCCATCAAGGTGGGGTTGTAGATCAAAGTACCGAGGATTTTACCTGCCTCAAGATCTGCTGGTATAAAAACACAGCAATCCATGCCGGCGTGGGCGGCGATTGCTGCAGTGGAATTGGCAAGGTTGCCGGTAGACGCGCAACTAACCGTAGAAAAACCAAGCTCTCGAGCGCGGGTGAGAGCAACACTCACCACACGATCTTTAAAAGACAGCGTGGGCATATTCACACCATCATTTTTGATATAGAGGTTTTTTAAACCAAGCCGGCGAGCGAGGCGATTCGCCTTAAGCAGTGGAGTAAAACCGGTGCCCACATCGATGGGATCGCCCTCAACGGGCAAAAAATCGCGATAACGCCATATCGAAATTGGGCCTGCTTCGATAGAAGCGCGGGTGGTGCGGGCCCGAATTGCGTCGTAGTCGTAAACAACTTCTAAGGGGCCAAAGCACACGTCTTCGCAGACATGGCGGGCTCCAGCCCCGTATTCATGGCCGCATTCCTTGCAACGCAGGCCTTTGAACGTAACCGAGGCGAGAGTAGACGTCACGGCTGAAAAATGTATTGGCTAAAGCTAGCAGTGCCAATCGAGTGCAGCATTTAATCCCGACCCCAGCAGTTGGGTATTAGCTCAAACCACCTGCTTGCTACTGGCCCGGTTTTGTTTAATCTCGCCCCATGGCTGCTACCACTTCTTCAAGCTCTAAACGGGCAGCATTATTAAGCCTGCTAGCGGCAATATTGCTGCTTTTATTTGTTTTACCAAGGCTCTGGGTAGAACTGGCTTGGTTTGGGCAATTTGGCTTTAAGAACCTTTTGCTCAGGCGCTGGACTTTTCAGGGCTTGGCATTTATTACTGCATTGGGATTGGGAATTCCCCTGCAGCTGCAACAACTGCAACGCTGCTGGAATCTGCGCAACAAAAGTTCAACGCAGCAAGGGGGGTTAATAGCCTTAAAGGGATGGGGCTTCACTTTTGTATTGGCCTTACTGCTGGGGCTGCTTTTACTCGGGCTTACTTATTTATTAACGCAAGCACGTGGCTTGATCAACGCCCCCTTTAACGATCAGGTGTTGAGCGGCTTTCCAATGCTCGCAGACCTACCGATGGGCCTGCTCTTAAGCCTGGCGGTAGCCCTGTTATTCCCACTGCTGCGCTGGCCCCTTTCCACCCTGCGGGTGGCATTAGCAGCAGCCCTGGTGGCTTCAGCCACTGCCCTGGCGCGGGGCTGGAGCCTTTGGTTGCCTGCACTAATGGCGGCCCCTTTTGGCCAGGGAGATCCAGTTACAGGGCTAGATCTCAGCTTCACAGTGCTGCAATTGCCCGCCTTGCGGCTGGTGCTCAGCGTATTAATTATGCAATTGCTTGTGGGTTTGGCCGCCTGCCTTTGGATCAGCATCAGCGGCGGAAATAGCCTGAGCGACTGGCATTTCAGCGGCTTAACAAAACCTCAACAGCGAGTGCTGCAACCGCAACTGGCAGCTTTGGCCTTGGTGGCAGCCTTGATCGCTGCTTTGAGCCCCTTTGAACTGATGGTTTCTGGCCATGGCGTGGCCGCTGGAGCCGGTTTTGTTGATCTTCATGTGCGCTTACCCCTGCGGCTTTTGCTGGCGCTTTTGCTGCTGCTTAGCTCCGCGGGGCTAATGATTCACCTACCGGCGGGATCGTTGCAGCGAGGCTTATTGGTGCCACTGGCCTGCACAGGGGTAGCAGTACCGATCACAGAATTACTGATCGCTCCTGTTGTGCAACGCCTGATGGTGCAACCAAGGGAGCTGCAGCTGGAACGCCCATACCTAGAACGCACTATTACCGCCACAAGGAAAGGCTTCGGCCTCGATCAGGTGCAATTGGAAACCCTGGAGCCACGCCAAGGCCTTAGTGCTGCAGATTTAAAGGAGGGGCCAGGCACGATCGACAATCTCAGGCTGTGGGATACGCAGCCCCTACTTGCTACAAACAGACAATTGCAGCAACTGAGGCTTTATTACAGCTTCCCCTCTGCAGCAGTTGATCGCTATGGACTCAGCAACGATCCAAATCGAGGCGCTCAGCAGGTATTGATTGCCCCAAGGGAACTTGATGCAAATGCCCTGCCTGGAGAATCTCGCACCTGGCAAAACCTACATATGGTTTTTACCCATGGCTATGGATTTACCGTATCTCCTGTAAATGCATTCGGCCCAGATGGCCTGCCCTTGTTTTTCATTAAGGATCTTGGCCGCAGTAGCCAGGTTCAGGGTTTAGCGGAACTAGGTGTTAACAGCGCAGAAGTGAAAAGGGAGATACCAGTGGGTAATCCGCGGCTGTATTTCGGCTACAACTCCGCTTCTTATGCAATCGCACCAACAAAAGTGAAGGAATTTGATTATCCAGAGGGTGATCTAAATATATATTCTCATTATCAGGGATCAAAGGGTATTCCCCTGGAATACAATTGGCAAAAAATATTTGCGGCCCATTATCTAAGGGAACCAAGGCTATTATTTACCGGCGCATTACAAGCAAATAGTAAATTGCTACTGAGGCGTCAAATTCATAGCCGCTTAAAAGCAATAGCACCATTTTTACGCTTTGAGGATGCTCCTTACCTTGTAACAGCGAGGCTGCCGGCTAGCAGTGGTTTTAAGCGCGGCGTGCATCAATTTTGGTTTGTAGATGGATTTACTACCAGTAGAAGCTATCCATACAGCGAGGCAAATCCTGAGGGTTTGAGATATCTACGCAATCCGGTAAAAGCATTGGTTGATGCCTACACCGGTGAAGTGCATTTTTATGTAAATGATCCTCAAGATCCAATCCTGCGTACCTGGCAAAAAGTGTTTCCTGAGTTATTTTCTCCCTTAGCTGAGATGCCAAAAGAATTGCGTAAACATCTTCAGGTACCCCAGAGCCAGTTTGCAATCCAAGCGGAGAAATTATTGCGATTTCATGTAACAGATGTGCGCACTTTTTACAACGGTGATGATGTGTGGGGCATACCGCTCGAGATTTATGGCAACAGTAGTGTGGCAGTGCGCCCTTATCACGTAACCCTACAATTACCTGGAGAAAAAAGACCCGAATTTGTTTTATTGTTGCCCTTCTCACCACTTAAGCGACCCAATTTAGTGGGATGGCTAGCTGCCCGTAATGACGGAGATGCCTATGGCAAGTTAAAACTAGTGCGCTTTCCGCAAGAAAGGCTTTTGCTTGGTACGCAACAAATAACAGCTCTAATTGAACAAGATCCGGTAATTAGTGAGCAATTTGGCCTTTGGAATCGCCAAGGTTCAGAGGTGATACAAGGCAACCTCTTAGTGGTACCAATCGGGAAGGGCTTGCTTTATGTGGAGCCTATATATCTAAAAGCTCGCAATGGAGGCTTACCAACCCTCGTGAGAGTTGTGGTAAGTGATGGGCGCAGATTTGTAATGGAACGAAATTTGAATACTGCCTTAAATCGCTTAACATCCAAGCAAGCAAACAACAACGATAATTAAAGCAGATAAAAGCTGCTGATTAGCAATAATAAATATACCATCAATAGAAAAGATCCTTCAAACCAATCAAGTTCGCCTTCACTGCTAACCCATTCCACAGAAAAGACTGCAACAATAACAGCTACCATTGCTTGAGGGCTAAAAAAGATTCCCAAAGGCTTACCTATGTAAGCACCAAAAAGTACCAAAACTGGCAATACAAATAAAATAATTTGCACACTTGATCCAACCGTAGAAGCAACCGCAAGATCCATACGATTGCGTTGAGCGGCCCGAACTGACACAACAAATTCTGAGGCGCTCCCAAAAAGTGGCAAGAGAAATACACCGGTAAAAAACGCACTTAAATTGAAACGTTGCGCTGTTGCAGAAAGTGCATCTACAAGGGCTTCTGAACTAAATACCAAAGCCAATGTAGAAATAGAGAGAATCAAGATAGGGCCTATTAATAAAGTATTGTGATTCTTACCTTGATCAGGTTCTACAATATCATTTGGAAGCGAATCATTGCTAATCACATCTTTGGGAATAGAGAATTGAAAAACGAAAGATAACGCGTAAAACACTAATAATGCAATGGATAAGATTATTGAGTATTGCTCGTGGCTCTGCTGTGAATCAAATTGGTTAAGATGATCAAGCATACCGGGAACAAAAGAAACTAAAACAACAGCTAATAATAATTTTGAATTCAACAGGGCTGTTTTTACTTTAAATGGCAAGGTTTGATTTTTAAGCCCCCCAAGCAATGCAGCCAAACCTAAAACTAACAGCAAGTTTGTAACCAAGCCCCCAACAATTGAATCCAATACAATTTCGTATAAACCGTTAGTAAGAGCTGAGAATGCAATTACTAATTCAACTAAATTACCTAATGTAGAATTAAGGATGCCGCCCCAATTATCTCCCAAGTGCTCAGCAATCTGTTCCACCGATTGGCTGATTATTTGGGCAATAGGCACAATTGCAATGCCATTTACCAAAAAAATAATTAATGGATTAATCCCCTGGCCTTGGTGATCAAGCACCAAACCCAGGGGTATAAAAACTAATAACGGCAACAGCGGCGTACGCAGTGCCGAAAAATTAATCACACGTAAAGGGAACCTTTTGCATAAAGCCCAGAGTAGTAATTGATATCGCGTTGTTTGATCTTGCTTGCATTACCTGCAGCCCAAAACTGTTGATAACGATCTAAGCACACCTGCTTCATATAAGCGCGGGCGGGTTTATTGAAATGGCGCGGATCGAAGTTAGTGGGATCTTTAGCAGCGGCTTCACGCACCGCAGCAGTGAAAGCCAAGCGATTATCAGTGTCGATATTTACCTTGCGCACACCATTGCGAATACCCTCTTGGATTTCTTCAACAGGCACACCATAGGTTTCCGGAATAGCACCACCGAATTTATTAATCATATCAAGCCATTCTTGGGGAACTGATGAAGAGCCGTGCATCACTAAGTGGGTATTAGGGATTGCCTTATGGATTTCAGCAATCCTTGAAATCGCCAATACTTCACCGGTGGGTTTACGGGTGAATTTATAGGCGCCATGGCTGGTGCCGATGGCGATTGCCAAAGCATCAACTTTGGTTTTAGTAACAAAATCAGCAGCTTCTGCTGGATCCGTTAACAGCTGGGAATGATCGAGGGTTCCCTCAAAACCATGGCCATCCTCGGCTTCACCCTGGCCGGTTTCAAGGGATCCAAGGCAGCCCAGTTCACCTTCAACGCTCACGCCGATGGCATGGGCAACACTCACCACTTCCTTGGTAACCGCCACGTTGTATTCGTAGCTGGAGGGAGTTTTGGCATCGGCTTCAAGGGAGCCATCCATCATCACTGAAGTGAAACCGTTAGCAGCAGCGCCAAAACAGGTGGCAGGGCTATTGCCATGGTCTTGGTGCATTACCACAGGGATATCTGGGTAGGTTTCAACAGCCGCCAGGATCAGGTGGCGCAGGAAATTTTCACCTGCATATTGGCGGGCACCGCGGGATGCTTGCAGAATTACTGGGCTATCGGTTTCATGGGCTGCCTCCATGATCGACTGCACCTGCTCCAAATTGTTCACATTGAACGCTGGGATGCCGTAACCGTTTTCAGCAGCGTGATCTAGCAGTAGGCGTAGCGGAACAAGCGCCATGAGAAATTCTGTGGTTTCTGGGCGACTTTACCGCGAAGGCTTGCGCCTATGGGCAGATCCGGCGGCTGTTTTGCGAGAAGTGCGTGCTTGGGGCTTTCCCGGTGGCTTTGCCGCAGGGCCTGCAGAGATCGGTTTTTCCGGCTCAAAACCAGGCACCACCAGGCGTGGCAGGGAAGAACCGATCAAATATTCAATAGCTTTTAGCAATTCACGTTCATCAGCGCTAACCAAAGAAAGCGCATGGCCGGTTTGGCCCGCTCTACCGGTGCGGCCAATGCGATGCACATAATCTTCAGGAACATGGGGTAAATCCATATTCACCACATGGGGCAACTGGGCGATATCGAGGCCGCGGGCGGCGATATCAGTTGCCACCAGCACTCGCAATTCCCCAGCTTTAAAACCACTAAGGGCTTTGGTGCGGGCACCTTGGCTTTTGTTGCCATGGATTGCAGCAGCTTGAATACCTTCTTTAATCAGCCTTTCAGCCAACTTATTAGCGCCGTGTTTTGTGCGAGAAAACACCAACACCTGCTGCCAATTGTTACTGAGAATTAAATGACTTAACAAGGCGCCTTTACGGCCTTGATCAACAGGATGAATGCACTGATCAACGGTATCTGCAGTGCGATTTTCAGGATTCACCTGGATTTGCACAGGTTGATTTAAAAAGCCCTCAGCAAGTTTGCGAATCGGGCCTGAAAAGGTGGCTGAAAACATCAAGTTTTGACGTTTTGATGGCAACCACCGCAGGATTTTGCGGATGTCGTTGATGAAGCCCATATCGAGCATGCGATCAGCTTCATCAAGCACCAAAAGCTCAAGGCGGCCGAATTCGATAATTCCTTGGCTATGCAGATCAATCAACCGACCAGGGGTAGCCACCAACAGATCCACGCCGCGGCGTAAGCGATCGATTTGGGGATTGATCCCAACCCCACCAAAAACCACTGCGCTGCGCAAGGCAAGACCATTGCCATAGGTGGCGGCACTTTCAGCAACCTGAGCTGCCAATTCCCTCGTTGGGGTAAGAACTAGGGAGCGCACATGGCCGGGGCCCGCCTTAGTGCCATGGCGCAATATTTCAAGCATTGGCAGGATGAAACCCGCCGTTTTGCCTGTGCCGGTTTGGGCCGCAGCCATTAAATCCTTACCGCTCAATACAGCTGGGACCGCTTGCTCCTGAATTTCCGTTGGGGTGTTGTAGCCGCAACGTTCAAGGGCCTCCAGCAGAGGCCGGCCCAGGCCAAGATGAGCAAAGCCAGGGGCCGGAGAGGGGAGTTCTTTCACCTATCAACTATGGACTAAGAACGGTTAAGTACTAAGAACGGGGTTGGATCTTGATCGCGGCGATGGCGGCGGGGCAAGGCAGCAGGCAGGCGGGAGCCGGAGAGGGCAGCAGTTTCCTCAAGAGCTGCGCGCAATAAACGTGCGGCATGGATTCCCATATCGCGGGGCACGCTGATGCGATCCCTCAAGTTGCGTAAGCCAAGCTCACTATTTGGAGGCGGCTGGCAGGGCTCCCCTGAGATCAATTTGGTAAGAGCTGCCCGCAAAGCTGTTTCGCTAAGGCCTGCAGTAGTGGCCAAAAGGGTATAACGATGTTTCAACACCCGCATGAGCGCTTCAGCGGCGGGATCAGCTCCGCACGCGGGGGCACCTGCATCACTGAGCTCCTGCCATGAACCAGCATCAATCCGCGCCGCCCAGTATTTGGCAGCAGCACTGCCATTGCTATAGCAACCGCCCATCTGGGGAGGTAGATCGTGGGAATGGGTGTGATGGTCGCTGCGGGTGCCGCAATAGGTGCTGCGTTGCTCTAAGCCAGTGAACCAACGATCTATCGAAGGCCAACGTTTACGTAGTTCATAACCTTTGTAATAGAGAAGGCTGCTATTCATCCGTTCCACATAGGGCACAAAGGCGAGATCAGCACTGCTGAAATCATTAAAGAAAAAGGGGCCCGCCCCCTGCTCAAGGGCAGTGGCCATGCGCTGCATTTGGGCATCAAATAAGCGCTCACCTTCTGTCTCCTGGCCTGGGTAACAAAGCCAGGTGCACCAAGAGCGAAATAAATCCCTTTCTAATTGGCGCAAAGCTAAAACTTCCGGATCTTGAATAGAACGGCCATTAACACCACCGAGCACACCAAAGCTGCGCTCTAACGCAAGCAAGATCACATCACTTTCGGTAATCATTTGGCCATCAATGCTTAAAGCCGGCAACATGCCAGATGGCACTAAGTTGCGAAACCAGGCTTCCTTTTCGCCGTAGCAAAACATCGAAACCTTTTTAATTTGATAAGGCACCTGCTGTTCCTCCAGCCAGAGCCATACCTTTTGGCAATAGGGGCACCAGGCATGGTGATCGCGGTAAAGCACCACGCGAATTTCCGCAAGGGGCCTACTAAAAGGGCGCAGACGCGCCTGGCTATTGGCGGGGCCTTCTGAGCGGTTGGGCTCAGGTGGGGCAAGGGCCTCCAGTTGCTCCCAACTCAACATTGATTTTTGTGTGCACTTGGCCACACAATTGCAGCAAATGGGTGGTTGTGGTTACAAAAGAAAAGGACCCGGCGACGTAGCCCCTCCGTCGGCCAAGAGCGCCCAGCCCTGGCGCTCCGAGAAAACCCCTGGCAGAGCCGGGGGTTTTCTTGTATCAAGCCCGATTTGCATCCAGATAGGCAAAAACGCTGAGATCGCCCAGATCGGCCTCAGGGGCCATGGGGAATTTCCGCAAGGCGAGCAGCAATAGCAAAAGGCTTTGCAGCCCCAATAGTGCAGCTGCGATGGGGGCGCTAAGCACACCAGCGAGCCAACCAAGTAACAAGAGAGGCAACAAAAGGGTGAGGCCAATCGCTTCTGGCCGTTGAAAACAGAAGAATTCCTTGAAACCCAAACCAGCTAAAGCAGCAAAAAACGGACCCACAGCCCAGATCCAAAGCGGTTGTGCCACTAACGCCGGAAGCATTTCAGAAGGACCCACTTGATAGGCCAATACAGCAGCTCCGAAGCATCCAAATAACCAAAAAAACTGCAACGAGCGATGCAAAACACGCACGTAGATATGAACCCAACGCAGGGCACCACCGAGGCCAAGGCCCATCAACAACAACCAGGGCCAACAAAGGCTTGGTCCCCATTGGCGCCACTGAATAAGCAAGCCGGCCTGAGCAAGGGCAAGCAGCAATAGGGAGAGGCGATAAAACAAAACCTCCTGGCGGTGCTCGGCAGTAACGGTGTATTGGCCGTATACACCTTGGTATGTGGCGGGAGCAGTTGTCATGGCTTCATTGTGGCTTGGATTAAGGCAAATAGCTCTTCGCTGGAAGAGGGGCCGGCCGGAACAATCAGCGATGGATTGAGCGGAAATAGAGCACCGAAATAATCGCGGCGCCAGGCGGCGGGGTAGCAGGTATCAAGAACACCTGGCAGGGAGCAAAAACGGGCCCGCCAAGCCCATAAGGCAGGAAAACTAAACAGTGGTGAACGGCTGCAACGAAATAAGGGCGCATAAACCTGCTCCCAGCGAATCAAGGTTGGGAATAGGCGCACATCAGCCATGGTGAGCTCACTTCCACATAGCCAGGGACCCTGCTTTAAGAGGGCTCCCTCCAGCTGGGCAAGGCCGGCAAATAAGGCCGCCTCCGCCCGGTTATAGGCGGCTTGATTACGGGCAAAGCCACAACGATATACGCCATCATTAATATCATTCTGCATTAAATTAATCCAATGGTTGATATCAACTAGGCGCTGGCTAGGCAGCAGGTTTGGGGCGTCGTTAGAAGGAGAGGGTAAAAAATTTAAAATTTCAATTAATTCAGCACTTTCATTATTAATTATTGAAGCTTTTTGTGAGCCATCACCAGGGTGCAATAAAAGCGGAACCGTGGCTCTGGCTTTACTTTTGGCGCCGCAAAGTTGATATAGCTCAGCGAGGGAATTACAGCCAAAGCGCGGTTCTGGAAATACCCAGCGGCCTGCCTTGGGATCGGGCTCCACAATTAAGAGTTGAACGGATGGCTCCAATTGGCGTAGACGCCAAACCAACCAGGCGCGATGGGCCCAGGGGCAACTGCGGCCAACAACTAACTGAAGCCTGCCTGCCCCCTGCAGGGCCTGCTCCAGTTGGGATTCAAGGCCAGCCCCTGCAAATTCCGAGGGGCGCCTTTGGAAATTTCCATCCCGATCAGCGGGGGCAAGGCCAGCCATCAAACGCTGCCATTCCCATTGCCAAAGGCAGCGGGCCGTAGCTACGAAGGCGGGTGGAACAGTCATGCTTATCACCCTGGCATAGGCAGCACGGATGAAACAACGGGATTTATTAGCCGCTTGCGCCTTGAT